>JAAUTJ010000080.1 GCA_012031475.1 Leptolyngbyaceae cyanobacterium SM1_3_5
AGTAGTTTCAACGGTAAGCCCACTTCACCCAAGGTGACCGTAGTCGACCAACCCATCTGGGCACAGGCAGAGTCTGATCTGATTGCCCAGTCTTTGTTAAATGAGCTGAGCGGGGGAGTTTATCCATGCGGATGGGCGCGCTGATGGCAATACCAACATTCGCCCTGGCAAGGTGGTCACAGTTACAGAAATGGGCAAGTATAGCGGCTCTTACTATGTCACTGCCACCCGTCACCTCTTTCAAGAACGAGTTTATACCACTGACTTTAGCGTGCGCGGACTGCGGGGAGGCGATCTCATGGCGACCCTCTCCCTTAAGCCCCGCCTTCAACCCGGGCAAACCCTTTTAGTGGGGGTCGTTTCTAATAATGTCGATCCCGATAAACTTGGCAGGGTAAAGGTAAAATTCCCCACCCTCACCGAAGACCACGAGAGCAACTGGGCAAGAATGGTGGCGATCGGGGCGGGAGCCACCCGAGGGTTTGATGTCTTACCCGAAGTGAATGATGAGGTCTTGGTGGGTTTTGAGCATGGCGACATCCATCGACCCTATGTAATTGGCGGCGTGTGGAACGGTGAAGATGCGCCACCGAATCCGGTGGGTGACAATGTGCAAGGTGGCAAAGTGCGCCTGCGGACGTTTAAGACGCGCAGCGGACACCAAATTCAGTTTGTGGAAGAAGCGAAAGGCGGCAGTCAAAAGGGAGTCCAGATTCAAACTACAAACGGACACAAGATTTATTTGAACGACAGCGACGGAAGCATTAGCATTAGTTCAACTGGAAATCTCAAAATTGAAGCGAAAGGCAATATCGATATCAGCGCCAACGGAGTGATTACGGTTCGAGGTAGCCTGATTAAACTGAATTGAGGAGCGATCGAATGCCTGGTAGACCTGCGGCACGGTTGGGAGATATTACGGCTCATGCCGATCCGCTCAAGCCCGGATTGGGCAGCTTAAATGTTCTGATTGGCGATAAACCCGCTTGGCGCGGGCTGTCAGCAGTACAGGCAGCGCAGCTTGTGAAGCTATTTGAGCAGGGAACTAAAGATATTGCTGAAGCTCAAAAAAAAGCAACGGCAGCAAAGGGAACGCCAGGAGCCGCCGCCGCAGAAACAAATTTAGCAGACACGATCGCCTCAGCCGCTAAAAACATGGCTAAACTGATGGCAAGCTTCACCGCCGATAAACACATTTGCTCAATTCCAATTCCGCCGCACGGCATGGGTGTCGTAATCAACGGATCGCAAACGGTATTAATCAATAATTTACCTGCCTGCCGTCAGGGTGACATCATTCAAGAAACGCTAGCGGTCAATAGCATTGCGATCGCAGAACCCACCGTGCTGATTGGTCTTTAAACCAGCGAAGTCATACAGGTCTGAATTTTGATTCGATCGACGAACAAACCTCAAGGAGAGCCGGAAAATGGGCAACATCAGACAAGCCAAAACCAATCGATCGAACCCGCTATTTCCACCCAAATCGTCTCGATCGATGTTCGCCCCTCGTCCCTTTGCTCTAGAGACGACTGAGGCAGGTTTGTCTGACACCAATCAGGTTGCCGATGCTCAGCCGAACGTTCAGGCTCGATCGCCTCTGCCGCCTGTCAACTTTTTGACGATGCCAATTCATGCCCCAACGCCTGCACCTCCAGTTCAAGCAAAGTTGACAGAGGGCGAACCGGGGGATCAACAGGAGCAAGAAGCTGATTCTTCTGAAGAGACACAGCGCGATCGCCCCGCCAGTCACTTCACCTTTGCAAGTATGCCACTCTATGCTCCGACGGCTGCACCTCCAGTTCAGGCAAAGCTGACGGTGGGCGAACCGGGTGACAAGTATGAGCAGGAAGCCGATCGCACCGCCGCTGAGGTGATGCGGATGCCCGATTCTCAAGTTGCGCCAGCCATGTCTCCCTCTAACCTGTCTGTGCAGGCTAAGGGCAATAGTACTCAAGCCAACCCAGATATTGAAAGCCAGCTAGCAGGGCAGCAGGGGGGAGGACAGCCTTTGTCGGATGAGGTGCGATCCTTCATGGAGCTGCGCTTTGGAGCCGACTTTAGCCAGGTGCGAACCCATACGGGCGGTGCAGCGGTGCAGATGAGTGAGGCGATCGGCGCTCAAGCCTTCACACACGGCAGCGACATCTACTTCGGAGCCGGAAAATCTCCCGCAAATTCTGACTTGACTGCTCATGAATTGACTCATGTAGTACAGCAGACAGGTAGAGGGCAGGTAGAGCAAGGTGTTGATCAACCACCTGTACAAATGCGATTTTCCGAGGGCGGATCAGAAGAATCAGGATCACAACAATTGCATAGTATTTCATCTTCCTTGGAAGCTATTCAAAGGCTTGAAGTGTGTGACGAGGAAGGGGTGTGCCATTCTGAGCCAGACCCGACTGAATCTTCTAACGTATTTACGTTACCAGAGATAGTAATTGAAGGTGATCCTAATAACGTCAATGTAGATTCTGAGTCAACAAATGATAGCGGTGCTGGTGGTGCTCCAAGTCACTCTGGGGAAGGGCAAGAAGGATCGGGCGGTGCTTCGCCGGATGAAATTTCAGACAGAGAAGCCGAGGGTAGTGAAACGGGTGGTGCTTGGAACTCTATAAAAGAAGGTGCATCAGGAATAGCTTATGGAACAATGCAAGGATTAACGCCTGGAGGGGCTGCTATGCCTTCTCCAATGCCTGAATCGCGCACGTTTGAGTTTTTCAGAGGAGCAGGGCAAATCGCAACAGGCGTAGCACAAACTGTTGTTGGCGCTGGAGGAGAAGTCGTTGGCTTAGGAATGGATGCAACTGTGGGTGGGGCAGTTGTAGGTGTACCCATAAATGTTGCTTCAGCGGTAATTGCTGCAAATGGTGTCACAAGCGCTATTGCTGGAGTTGGTACTATTGCAAGTGCAATGTCGAAGTATAACGAACGCGACAGTGATTATGAGAAGGGTGGTAGAAAGGGTGAAACTTTCAGGGGTGGAACAAAGAAAGAGCGCGATAATTGGCATGGTTACAATGACAAAGATTTTCAACGTTGGTGGCATAAAAGCCCTGATGGGAAAAAAGCCAGGGGGGGGCAGGACATTGAGGATGCTGAGGGAGCAAAACAAATCTATGAAGACTGGGTTGCGCTAGGTAAGCCAAAAGTAAAATGAATTGAGAGCTGCGAAAAATTATGAGGAAATTTGGCATGGCCGAAAGTAGTGAGTACCAAAGTTATATTGATCAACTTCATTCACACAACTCAAATTTGGTAATTGAAGCAGCCTATTCTCTGGGAAATTTGGGCTGTAAACAGTCTGTACCTGCTTTAATAGAAGTACTTCAAACAACCACAGATCCCTCAGTTCGCAATGCAGTTGCTATTGGATTGCAAGAAATAGGAGATGAGAGAGCATTGTGTCCGCTTGTATCTATTATTGTTGATCCAAAAACTGAAGGATATCGTGGAACTTTAATCTACGCACTTGAAGGCTTTGATTGTTCTTGCATCTTGCCTCTTTTAGTGGAACTTGTAATAGCAGGGAACTTCGAGGTTAGCCATCAAGCATTCTTGATTATAGAATCTATAAAGACAGTAGTAGATAAAACTACTCTAAACTTGTGCATAAAAAAAGTACAAGATACTTTGCTTAGTGCTAACGGCAATAAATCCGATTTACTTGAGGATCTTATTCAACTATTAGATAAGATTTCTGCTTACACATAATTTAGTAACTATCATTGCCGAGAATACGGTCACATTATTAAGAAGTTCGATCGCCGTTGATTCATGGCAGGATCGATCGTTGGCGATCGTAAAAGGAATGGCGATCGCATTCCGAAAATCTTGGCGATTCGATCGCAGAACAGTAGTAAATTAACTGCATTGATTACGCTGTCATTTTTAATCCATAGGTCAACCTGACATCTTCAATCGCCCGCTTCACCCCGTCCAGCTTTTGTCGATCTTCCACTCCATCGCGCTTGCCGCCCTGTAGCCCCTGCTCGATCGCCCCCAAATTTTTCTCTAATTCAATCAGGTGGCGCAGCAAATCGAGCTTGCGCTGATCCTCCAGAGCAGAACCGATCGCCTGATGCTGCAAGGCTTGCGCCTGCTGGTGAAGCTGCCGACATTCGGCTTGGAGTGCCTGCTGAGTTTCGGCTGCTTGTGCCTGTCTTTGGAGCTTGTCGAACTGCGATCGCACTGGTTCAGGTCTGACCACAGCTTTTTGATGGAGTAGCCAGACTGCCCCTCGCCTTTGCACTGGTGGGCAATGTGGAGGAGCAACGCCTGATTGGTTTGGAGGCTCGATCGCTGCTCCTCAGTCGTTAGCTTATCCGGGAGAGTTTCCTGAATTTGGGTGTGGAGTTGTTCGGCGGTTTGGGCGATCGATCGGATGTGATCAGACAGTTTGAGTAGCGTCAGCACCGACTGCTGCTCAAGCCCTCCTTTGCTCAAATCAATCAGATTTTGAGTCAGTGTATTCAGTGCATCGAATAATGGCAATGACAACATGGCTAACTCTCTGTATCTTTAAAGAAAATTAAGCAGCATTACTATCTAACTGCACCTAAGCTTTTCTCGCTTAGAATGCTAGCTAAAGCAGCGGGACAAAAATGCGATATGCCGCCAGGGACAAATGGTTACGAAGAGTACATCGGAGCCGGATTTGCCTTTCCAGTGCGTCTCAATGTGCAGGGAAGCATTCAGCTTAGCACTGGCACTCCGAATCTAGAAGAATCGATCAAGATTATTTTAGGAACAAAGCTGGGCGAACGAGTGTACCGCCCGAACTTTGGCTGTCGTTTATCAGAATTTGTTTTTGAGCCGATGAACACGCAGACGATGGTGTTAATTCGATTGTGTGTGGAAGAGGCTTTGGAGATGTGGGAGCCGCGAATTATTTTAAGAGATGTGATGACCAGTCCTGATCCAACCACAGGCCGAGTTGATATTGATATTGTTTATTCGCCAAAAGGCAGTCGCGATCGCCGCAGTATGGTTTACCCCTTTTATCTGCTTCTAACCGAGGAGTAGATGGCGAACAAAAGTTAATTTTTCTCGTGTTTTCCTGAGGGAGCAGCATGGCAGAGCCAGAGTTTTTACGAGAGTTTGAATTTCTACCCAATCTACCCAAGTCGAACCTGGACGATCGCAGTTTTGAAGACTTGGTGCAAGAGTGTATTCTGCGGATTCCGCGCTACTGCCCTGATTGGACGAATCACAATCCGGGCGATCCGGGCATTACCTTAATTGAGCTATTTTCATGGCTAGTTAAGCAAATGCTGTTTCGGTTTAACCAAGTTCCTCGTCGTCATTATGTCGCGTTTCTAGAACTACTTGGAATTCGGCTTCAGCCTCCTGCTTCGGCTCAAGTTGATCTGACGTTTCATCTCGTCAAAGCGCAAAATTCGCCCCTCAGAATTCCGCCCAATACCGAAGTTGCCACTGTGCGGACGGAAACTGAACCTGCGGTTGTATTTACCACCGAGTCAGAATTGATTATTGGTCAGCCTAAAATTCTTCGCCTATTCACCGCGCCTAAGAAAGAAGAAAAGCCGACTCAAGAAAATCTAAACTCTCCTATTTGGTCAAATCGTGAAGTGGATTGGAACAATTTAGGCGAGGTAACTTTATTTGAAGACTGCTCGATCGGCAACTGCTTTTACTTAGTCCTATCACCTACCGATGTCTCTCCAAACGATTCCATTCAAGGAAACGTGATTGCCCTCACATTTCAGGGAATTGTGGCGGGAACAACTGGCATCAATCCCGATCATCCTCCGCTGAAATGGGAAGCTTGGGATGGCGAAAAGTGGCAGTCAAAAGGAATTTTGCGACAGCGACAAGACGATCGAACAAAGGGATTTAGCTTTCATGAATTGCAGCAGCAAGGCTTGAATCCGGATCAGGAAGGAATGGATATCGTTTTGCATCTGCCTCCGCAGTGGCAGGAAACCGATTTTGGAAATGGTGCAGACTATCAAGGGTATTGGATTCGCTGTACTTATGTGGAGCCGCAAGAAAACCAAGGAGTTTATAGCTATTCGCCGATGATTAATGGGATTGATGTTCGATCGATCGGTGGCACTATTCACGCCAGCGAATGTGTACGAATTCGCAATGAGGCAACTGAAAATATCAGCAACGGTCAAGCCGAACCGCTGGGAATTTTGCTAGGGGTGAGTGATGGCAAACCCGGACAAATATTTCAACTGCAAGAATTTCCGGTTCTCGATCGCAAACTCGGCGAACAGATTCGGGTGAAGCTGCCAGATGACACGATTCAAAGCTGGAAAGAAGTTCCAGATTTTGGGAGTTCAAGCGCGAATGATTTGCACTACGCGATCGATTCGCTAACGGGTGTCGTGCAGTTTGGCCCTTAATTCGAGAGCCGACGCAGTTGCAGCAGCAGATGCAGGAGCGCAGCCAAATTCAGCCTTGGGGCAAGCAGCAGGCACGGCGATTGTCAAAACCGATATGCTCAACATGCCGCTGTTGGCTTCAGATTTAGAGAGTCTGCAACATGAAGAGTGGCAGTTTGGCAAAATTCCACCGATCGGCTCGGAAATTTACATTTCTGAATATCGAGTCGGCGGCGGCAGTCGCGGCAATGTGCAGGCCGAAAAGTTAGTTGTGCTGAAAACAGCGATTCCCTACGTGAAGCGGGTTGTCAACTACGAAGCGGCCTACGGTGGCAAAGAAGGCGAATCGCTGGATGAGGCCGTACTGCGCGTTCCTGAGATTTTACGCACCTCGCGAGCGGCGATTATTCCCGAAGATTTTGAAAATATTGCCAAGCGATCGGAGCGATCGATCCATCGTGCCCACTGCCCGCCTAACCCGGATACGCCCGGAGTCGTGCGCCTGCTGATTGTGCCCAATCCCAGCCCGAAGGCGAATCCCCAAGAAATCGACTTTCGGCGCGAGTACCCGCAGGGAATGCATCCCGATGAGTATTTCACGCTGGAGGCGTTGGGGCGAGAGAAGCTTCGCAAGTTAAATCAGGCGATCGCAGAGCGCAAGCCGCTGGGCATTCACGTGAAGCTAGATGTGACCGACTATGTGGGCGTGAAGGTGCTGGCGGAAGTGATGCTGGAGCCGCAGTACAACAGTGCCTCCATGCAGATGGAAATGCGAGCGAAGCTGCTGGCCGTGCTGTATCGCTTCCTCAATCCGATTACGGGCGGGTTCGATCGAACAGGCTGGCCGCTGGGACGCAACCTCAGTCCTTCCGATGTGATTGCCCTGCTGCAAGAAGTTTCTGAAGTGCGCTATGTCGGAGCAGTTAAACTATTCAGCATCCGCAAGCATCCGCTGCAAGGCTGGCTGATGGACGAGTTTCCCGAATTGATTTTGAGTCCGGGAGAATGGGGGCTGTTTTGCTCTTGGGAGACGATCGAGCGCGATGACGATTCTGCCCCAGATTCGGGTCATGTGATTCAGTTTATGGACTAGCTGCCGATGACTCAAACGAATTCCCTTCCTGCACTGCCGCTCAAACTTGCTTCAATTCAGTTGCCGCAAACGGTGGATTGGATGGGTTCGCCGCTGCAACGGGATGATAGCCAAGAAGTGTTGTTAATGATTCCGGGGCAGGCAGCAGAAATTTCGGTCAAGATTGAGAATCAAGGAAATTTGCCTTTGCGGTGGCAGTTGCGCGTTGAGGGCAATTTTCCAGAGAACTGGTGTCTCGATCGCGAAACGGCTGAGGAAATTTTGCCGCGTGATGCGTTTCATGGGCAGGTGCGCTTTCGGGTTCCGTCAGATTTCTTTGAACAGCCAACCGCCATCACCCACAGTCAACAGCGGCTCGACCTCAACTATCAAACCGAAATTTACCTGTACGTTGTGGGAGATGAGCAGGAACAGCTTGTAGGATATCGATCGTTTCAGCTTCAGGTGCGATCGCTCTGTTCCTACCTTGACTTTCTGCCGGAGATCTATCAGGCATCCGACTTCATGGGTCAGTTCTTGATGATTTTTGAGCAGGCGTTTGACCCGACCGTGCAGGCGGTTGATGCGTTTTGGGCATATCTCGATCCGCTGACGGCTCCGAAAGCACTCTTGCCGTTTCTCGCCAAGTGGGTCGCCTGGAATCTAGAACCGCGCTGGACGCTCAAGCAGCAACGCCGCCTGTTGCGTCACGCGATTATGCTCTACCGCTGGCGCGGCACTCGCTGGGGACTGCTGCTGTATCTGCACTTTTACACCGACTTACCGCTGCAAGAAAGCCACATTCCCAGCAGCCTACAGATGGGCTTGGGACTAGAGGAAGTTGAAATTCCCGAAGCAGACAAGCACATCAGCATTGTCGAAGACAATCAGGCCGGATTTGTTTTAGGCAATGCTCAACTGTCGGCAAGTCCGATGCTGGGCGGTGGACGACCTTATCACTTTGTCGTCACGCTCCGACCCGATCGCACCGACCAAATTGACGAAGCATTAATTCGCACAATTATCGAACAGGTCAAACCCGCTTTTGCACGTATGATTTGTGGATCGTTGGGCACTAGGCGCAAAGCATTTGGATAAAAATCTTTGAACCCAACTGACTAATTTGCGCCCGAACGCTTCGCCCCTAGCTTGCCAATTTCACCAACCCAGCGACGGCGATCGAAATGCGCTAGATTCACAATTTCTTCAAGTGACCAGTGAAAGTGAAAGGCGATGCAGGCTACCTCTTCATGCAGTTGAGCAGAAGGGTAGCCTAAAACTTTTCCGACAGCGCCAAATCCACCTTAAATTCATTGGCACAGTTGGGGCATCGCGTTTGAATTTGAGCGCTGCCCTGCTGGTTGATGCGATCGTAGAATTCGCGCAGATAAGCCGCATCTAAAGTAAACAATTCCTCAAGCTGTTCCGGCGTAATTTGTGAGAGCGTTCCTAACCGAGTAATCACTCGCGAAAGCATCACCAGCGATCCGTAAGCCGGATTGATTTGAACTCGGCGATCGCCTTGAACCTGCATTTCATCTTTCGCCGTTGCTAACCGCATCACGCCGTTACGATGCAAATTGCCCTGTTGATCTAAAAGCCCTTTTGGAAGAGTGAAATCAAATTCTATAATCACGATTCTTCTGTTGTTTTGATGGGCTGAAGTGACAAATCTAAAAATCAAAATTCAAATAACTCTATCAATTTGCTAAATTTTCCCTGCATCTAGAAACTGGTACGCTTGGTAGCGTCTGCAAGTTATTGACTCGCACATTTCCGATCGTAGATGTAGCCCATAGCTGATCGACTAACGCTTCACGGCGTTGTTGAGCCAAGGTATTGTTTGCATCGAGACTGAGTACCCGTTCAAACTGAGCGATCGCGGCCTCTACTGCTCCTAAACTTTCAAGCGCCAGTCCTTGCCCAATCAGGACGTTGATATTGCCTGGGTCAATTTGATTCGCTTCACTATAAGCATCAAATGCACATTCAGCGTCATTTCTAGCATCATCAGATTCATCTCTAACGCTACTGAATAGCGAAAAAGCCAAGCCTCGATTATACCAAGCAGCAAAAGAATCTTGATCGAGCGCAAGCGCCCGCTGAGTTGAAGTTAAAGCGGCTGAAAAATTCCGCCGATGGAGATGGGCAACTGCCCGATTTGTCCAAATTTCACTGAGCATAGCACGATCGAGCGGACTCATTTTAGCGTTGCTAACAGCATATTCATAAAGCGCTAAAGCTCTGCTGTATCCTTCTTGAATCGCTCGATCGTATTCTTGTTGAGAAGCTAAAATTCGACCCTTATTTGATAAAGCCAGAATACGTCCCCGATAGAGCATCATGAGCGAATCAGGATAGCTTCGCTCAAATGTTTCTCGTAACGTTACTGCTGCTGTTTGTGAACTTACTTCAGCTCGATCGTAGCTCTCAAGTGCCTGATCATATTTAGCAATGGCCTGATCGATCGCGACAACAGCATCTCCTTGATTCAGCCACCACAAACTCAAGGCACGGCTATTCCAGGCAGGTGCATAGCGTGATTCAATTTCGATCGCTTGGTTTGCTGCTGCTAAAGCCTCGTCATACTGCTGTAGCCCAAGGAGGGCAATGCTGCGCTGGTTCAGGCCATAAGCGGCTTTCCAAGTTTCTAATCCTCCTTCAACTTGAAAGGCGCGATCGCAAGTTTCAAGGGCAGTTTCATAGTTCTGTAATTGATTCAAAACACCGCAGTAATGAACAAGCGCGATCGCATGATTGGGATTGAGTTCGATCGCTTGAGTGAAGGCAGTCGCGGCTCTTTCAAATTGTCCCAACTGCTCCAAAGCCAATCCCTGCTGCACCCATAAAGTGACATCCTGTGAACTACCAGCCAGGGCGCGTTCATAGCACAGCACAGTTACTTGCAGTCCAGTATTAATGACTAACGGATTGGCGCGATCGTCAGGCAGTTCTCCACATTGCTCAACCCTCGTTTGAGCAGCGTTCTCTTCACGGACGGTAACAGCGGAAGGATTACAGTTTTCTGATAGTTCAATGAAGCGTCCTAGCTCTGTTAGCGTCTCACATTTTTCTGCCAGCGACTGAAAATGATTTGTATCAACCACTAAGGCTCGCTCAAATGAGGAAAGTGCAGTTTCTAACCGTCCCAATTGACGAAGTGCGAGTCCTCTATAGTACCAGGCAAATGCTGGAGAGAGGTTCCCCCAGTTACCATCGACGCTGAGCGCTCGTTCACAAATATCGATCGTATCCTCGTGACGACTAAGCTGAAACAAAGCTGCACATTGAGACGCGATCGCGAAGAATTGTTAGGGGAAACTTCAACAACACGACGATAAGACGCGATCGAATCAGCGTAACGCCCTAAATGCAGCAAAGCATTTCCGCGAGCAGTCCAAAGATCTATATTGTCTCGCCTCGGCTCTAGAGAAATTGCCTGCTCACAAGCGGCTAATGATTCTGTATATTGCTGTTGTTCGCTCAAGAGTGAACATTGCTCAGCCAAAATCGAAATTTTCATACTCAAAGTCTCTGCTGTTTTCCTGGGAAAACAAAGTAGAAGAAATAGGTGAATTGTATTGTGAAACTTGAGAAAAAAAATCTATTCTTGCTGTCTGAGATTCAGCGCTAACTACAACCGCAGCAATGCTAAATAGGGGCAATAGGTGGTTCATAGAAACTGGCGATTGGTTGAAAGAACTTGACTGTAACAAAAGGTAAGATGCTGCTTCCCATGAAGATCATTTCTACCAAAACCATTCGCTTCATTCGCTTGGAGAGCTACGATGCTTTAGCGCGATCAGGCTTGTATGAGCCAATCCACTCTGGATGAATTGGCGGAGCAGTTTTTGAAGCTACTACAGAGATACTTTGTTAGGGTGGGAAAATCAAGTGTTTTGCGATCGAAACAGCAATTCTCATTTTGGTGCTTTTGTACTGTTTTTCAGGTTTTAAAGACGCTAAATTCGACTTCAACGGAACCGAAGAATCAGTATTTCAGCCGTATTGGGCAAGGAAATGGGAACTGTTCTCACAGGGAGAATTGCTGACTCCCACTACAACACACCGCTAAATCAAACCGGGGGCGATCGCGTTTTGGGAAGGATGGGGCGATCGAACTGCTAGAGTAACAAAATTGCTTGAAAGGCTTCAATCAGATTTTATGCCTTTCTAAAACCTCGCTGTTAGCTCCAATCATCTTTATGAATTGTCGAGCAAGATTTGCTTCAGACTCTAAACTCGCCATCAATTCACTTTTTGGTAAAGGCAATTGCTTAAATTTTTTGCGTCTTACACGGTGTTCGGTCTGCTGCAAAATTCTTGCCGATTTTTGTCAACGTAAGCATACAAGACCTCGCTGTCACCGCAGATTTTTGGAATCGGAAAGGCGTTTGCTCGCGCATCATCCACGAAAAATAACGAAGTCAAAACTTCTTGATTCGATGGCTGTAAAAGCAGAAAAGGCACAGAATCTACACCCAAAACACCCGATCGAATGATCGCTTCATTTCCTTCCTTTATTTTGAGCAACGCAACTTCGGACTGAAGAATCATTAAGTCCAACCTGCCCAAGTTCCAGTCTGAAGCCATCCACTCTTCGCCTTTGTGTTCTAGAAAAGACCGGAATCTTCCTCTACATTAGGTATCCAGTTTGCTCTCCCTTCATGA
>JAAUTJ010000081.1 GCA_012031475.1 Leptolyngbyaceae cyanobacterium SM1_3_5
ATCCGAATTTCGTAGGCTTGGCGCGATCGCCTCCTCCTGCAATCCGTAATCCACGTCCGATCGCCTCAAGAATCGATCGATCGCAGGACGCGACAGGGATTCCCCGCTGCGACCACGTTGGCCGGAATATCCTTTCGTCACGACGCTGCCTGCGCCGATCGTGGTGTTATCCCCCGATCGACACGCCCGGAAGAAGAATTGCTGCGCCGCCGATCCAAACATTGTGGCCGATGCGAACTGGCAGGGCAGATTCTAAGCCGCTCGATCGCATGGTCGGGTCGATCGGATGGGTGGCGGTGTAGATTTGCACCGAGGGGCCGCACTGGAGATTGTCACCGATGTGAACTTCGTTGCAGTCGAGAATCACGCAGCCGAAATTCATGTACAGATTGTCTCCGGCGTAGATGTTGCTGCCGTAGTCGCAGTAGAAGGTCGGCGTAACGGAGGGACTGGCTCCGACTTTGCCGAACAGCGATCGCAACAGTTCTGCGCGGCGATCGGCAGATGTGGCGCTGTTGAAGTCGCGCAGCAGGTCGAGGGCGCGATCGTGCATGGCAGCGAGTTCCGGGTTGGTGGCGCGATAGAGTTCGCCTGCCAACATTTTTTCGCGTTCGGTTTTTCAATCATGATGCGGAGAATCCTCAGCGAGCAGGGCGTGGACTTCTTTGAGCAGTTCCGCTTGGGCTTGCTGCATGGTTTCTATTTTTGCAGCATCACGGTCAAGTGCTGCTGTTTGGGCGTCAGCATCGGCTGGGCAGGCGGTTTGCGTCGCAGCCAACCTCCTCCGATCGCGAAAAGCCACTGAATCAGCAGCACGGGCGATCGTAAAATTCCCAGCCAAATTTGTTCGGTGAGCCGAGCGATCGCCTGAATCAAGCCGCTCAGCAGCAGCAGCACAACGAACAGCAAACCCAACGTCAGCAGCGGATGATCGATCGCCTGTTCAAACAGCGGGTGCGCCTGAAGCCAATCGGCGATCGGCTGCGTCAACAGGTCTTGAACGCCGCTGCTCCAGTGACCGATCGAAGCTTGCACGGGCAGGCGAACCGACTCGATCGAATGGGTCAATCGCGAAGTCACCTGTTCGGCAGGGTCGCGCCAACTCGTTTGTCGCCAATGGTGCTGCCAGTTTAATCCGTTCATGTTTGGTGATGCTGATGGTTCGATCGAGCGAATCGCGATCTTGCCCAATCTCGATCGAAAGTCGCTATCTTCACAAAATTGAATTTAAGTCCACAAAAGTTCCAGGTTGAGAACAAAACCCGGAAGAACAGTTTCATCTGAAAGCGTAGCAGGATTTTCTAATATTTCGATCGCACAATTCGGACAATAAACTTCCACTTTTCGAGTTTGCGGATCAATCAGCCAGCCTAATTTAACACCGCTATCAACGTATTCTTTGAGTTTGGCTTGAACGTCTTTTAAGCGATCGCTTGGTGATAGTAATTCGAGGACAAAATCCGGGGCGATCGGCGGAAACCTTTCTTGTTGTTCGGGCGTTAAAGCGTCCCAGCGGTCTTGCCGAATCCAAGCGACATCGGGCGATCGATCGGCCCCATTCGGCAGCTTAAAGCCTGTGGAAGAATCGAAGCAAACACCCAAGCGAGTCGATCGATTCCAAGTAACAAAATCTGCGCTAATTTCGACATTGCGCCTGCCAGTTTCACCACCTGTTGGGGGCATAATAATTAACTCTCCTTTGGTGTTGCGCTCGAATTTGATTTCAGGATTTGCTCCACAAAGCTGATAGAACTGTTCATCTGTCATTTCAATCACGGAATTGAAGTTGATAGTAAAGGCTGTCATGGGAGGAGGTGGCGATCGCGCAATTTACTCAACATTTTATCTCAGGCAACCCTGCCCCATCGCGATCGCCTACAATAAGCAGCGCGGCTACACAGAAGGTCGTGGATTGAGTAGGCTAGTTTGGCGCAGCGTTCTTCGGAAGCGAGCAATATGATCGAAGTCGAAAATTTAACCAAGGTTTACGGTTCCACTCCGGCGATCGCAGATGTTTCTTTTGCCGTTGAGCCAGGGGAAATTCTGGGATTTTTGGGGCCAAACGGAGCCGGAAAAACCACGACGATGCGGATTTTGACCGGATATTTGCCCGCCAACAGCGGCACGGCACGAATTGCCGGACATGATGTGCATACCGACTCGATGGCAGTGCGGAAGCGAATTGGCTATCTGCCCGAAACGCCGCCGCTCTATACCGATATGAGCGTCGAAAGCTTTTTGTATTTCGTGGCGCGAATCAAAGGCGTTGCAGCGGGCGATCGCGCCACTCGCGTCACGTCTGCCCTGAGGCGCTGCAACCTGGAAGAAAAACGGCGCGTCTTGATTCGCAAGCTCTCGAAAGGCTTTCGGCAGCGGGTCGGCATTGCACAGGCGATCGTGCATGACCCGCCCGCGATCATTCTGGATGAACCGACGGTCGGGCTTGATCCCCGTCAAATTATCGACGTGCGGAATTTAATCAAAAGTTTGGCGGGCGACCACACGATTATTCTTTCGACGCACATCCTGCCGGAAGTCAGCATGACCTGTAGCCGCGTGGCGATCATCAACAAAGGGCGGATCGTGGCGACGAATACGCCCGATCAGCTTGTGACGCAGCTAGGCGGCAAAACGCGCTATGAACTGGAAGTGGAAGGCGAATTTGAGTCGGTGCGGAATCAACTGGGCGCGATCGAAGGAGTCCAGTCGGTCGAATCTTTGCCCCTTGCCGATGCGCCAGAAGGCCGATATCGGATTCGCGTCGAGTCGCAGTCGCCCGTCGATGCAGGGCGAATTATTTCGACGGCGATTGTTCAATCCGGTTTGGGACTGTATGAAATGCGGCGATCGCAGGTCAGCCTGGAAGATGTTTTCTTGCAGTTGACCACTGAAGAAGCGATCGATCCTGCCGCTCAAGAAACCGAATCAGAAATTGCACCGGAAACCGAACCGCACGAAGAAGGAGCCGCCTGACATGGGAATCATTTTTGCGAACATTATTGCCATCTATCGCAAAGAGCTACAGGGCTATTTTGCCTCGCCGTTTGCGTATATCATTGCCGGAATCTTTTGGTTTTTGAGCGGCTATTTTTTCACCGGATTGCTGTTAGGTCCCGATGGTTTAATTGCCGGAGTTGCCGCGCAGGATCAGCAGGGCGGCGGCGCTCCCGTTGATGTGGCCTATCAGTTTTTAAGCTTGTTTTTGAGCGTCTTGGGATCGATCGCGCTGTTCCTGTTGCCGATGCTATCGATGGGACTTTATACCGAGGAACGCAAGCGCGGCACGTTGGAATTATTGGCAACTTCTCCGGTGACAAACTGGGCAGTAGCGCTGGGAAAACTGCTCGCCGTTTTGACCTTTTTCATCACAATGGTATTGCCTTTAATGGCGTATGAAGCGTTTGCGCTGAGCGCGTCTAATCCGCCAATTCAGCCTGCGGTTTTGCTGCTCGGACACTTGGGCTTAATTTTGCTGGCGGCCTCAGTTCTCTCACTGGGAATGTTTGTTTCTTCACTGACCGACAGCACGATTTTGGCGGCTGTGATGACCTTTGCGATCGTCCTGATGCTGTGGGTCATTGACCTGATTGCCGATCGCGTCGGTGGCAATGTCGGACAGGCGATCGGTCATCTTTCGCTATTGAAGCACTACACCAATTTCATTCAAGGCATGTTTTCCAGCGGCAGCCTGATTCTGTTTGGCAGCTATGTCGTCTTGGGCTTGTTTCTGACCGCACAGGCGATCGAAGCCTTCCGCTTCCAGCGCTCTTGAAGTAGTGCAGCGCGGTTTCGATGTTGGGTGCATTGCCGCTGAGTTAGCAGCAGAGGTGATAGGGTAGGGGCGGCTAGATCTGGGGAAGTTTCTAGCCCGATCGCTTGTCGATTGATTTGTCCGTCCAGAAAATCTCATCACTCAATGAACGCACCTTCTCGATCGCCTTCGTCCCGACGCCGTTTTCTGCAATTTTCCGCAGCGGCGTTGTCTGGCGTGGCTCTCGCAAACTGTCGGCCTCAAATTGCCGATCCGGGCGGCAACTCCGGCGGTTCTGGCAGCCAAAATTCGCTCAGCATCTACTCGTGGTCAAACTATTTTGACGATGAACTGCTGAGCAGCTTCACCGCAGAAACCGGAATTCGCATCGTGGCCGATGTCTTCGACTCAAACGAAGCCATGCTCGCCCGTGTGCAGGCTGGAGGCGGCGCGGCCTACAGCATCATCTATCCGTCTGACTACATGGTGCAGCAGATGATCGAACTCGACCTGCTCACCGAACTGGACAAATCCAGGCTGGAAGGACTCGATCGCCTGCTCGACCAGTGGCAAAATCCGGTTTATGACCCAAACAACGCCCACAGCGTCCCGACCACGTGGGGCACAACGGGCTTAGTGTTCAGTCGATCGCGCCTCAACCCCGCTCCTGCCGACTGGGATTTTCTGTGGGAGCAGCAAAGCCAGCTAAACGGACGGCTGACGCTGTTCAACGACGTGCGCGAAGTGATGGGCGCGGTTCTCAAGTCGCTGGGCTTTTCGTACAACTCAACTGATCCCGCCCAGATTGAAGCGGCCTACAATCGCCTGCGCGAACTCAAGCCTGCGATCGCCTCATTTACGACAGACGGCTGGCGCGACCAGATTGTGACGGGAGATTTGCTAGTAGCAATGGGCTATTCCAGCGATGCGATCGATCTTGCCACCGAAGCACCGGACATTGAATACGTGATTCCCGCCAGCGGTTCTTCGCTGTGGACAGACACGATGGTGATCCCCAAAACCGCGCCGAATCCCGAAGGCGCTTACGCCTGGATGAATTTTCTGCTGAAGCCGGAAAATGCGGCTCGTGCGGTTGAACGCCTCAAGTTCGCGACACCGAATCAAGCGGCGATCGATCTGCTCAGCCCTGAGCTGAGAAACAACAAAAATCTGTTTCCGCCTGCCGAAGTTTTGGCAAAATGTGAAGGCATCGCCCCGGTGGGAGCGGCGACCGAACTGTACGATCGCTATTGGACACAGATCACCAGCGCATAATCTCATCGCGTATCAGCTATGGCCGTTTCTCCTTCGTCCGCTTCGACTCCGGTTCAAACCAGTTCACCGTCGATCGCCAATCGCCTTTCGCGTCTGGTGCAGCCGCTTTTGCTGCTGGCTCCGGCTGGCGTTTGGCTCTTGCTGCTGCTGGTGATCCCCACGCTGATGATTCTCAACATCAGCTTGATCCCCGGTTTGCGTCCCGGTGAAATTCCCGGCGCATACGGCTTGGGCAACTTCCTGAGAATTTTTGACCCGATCAACCTGCGCGTCATGGGTCGATCGCTCTACTTCGCGATCGGCACGACGATTATCTGTCTCCTGCTCGGCTTCCCCGTTGCCTACTGGATCGCCTTGCTGTCGCCTCCGCGCTGGCGAAACCTGCTGCTGGTCGCCTTTGTGCTGCCCTTGTGGACATCCTCGCTGCTGCGTGATTACGCCTGGATTACGATTTTGCGACCGACAGGCGTATTGAATTCGCTCCTCGGCGCGATCGGTCTGCCGCCACAATCGCTGCTGAACACGGGCACAGCGGTGATCATCGGCCTCAGCTACAGCTTTTTGCCCTACATGGTGCTGATTCTGTATGCCTCGCTGGAAAAACTCGATCGCCGCCTGCTCGAAGCCGCTGCCGACTTAGGCGCAAACGCCCGTCAAGCTTTCCTGAAAGTCACTGTCCCGCAAACCCTCCCCGGCATCGCCGCAGGCAGCCTGCTCGTCTTCATCATCAGCCTGGGTGATTTCATCGCCCCGGAACTGCTGGGCGGCGCATCCAGCATGACGATCGCCCGCTTAATCTACAACCAATTCCTCGGCGCGACGCGCAACTGGGGCTTCGGCTCCGCCCTGAGCATGATTTTGATTCTCGCCGTCAGTTTGGCGATCGCGTTGCTGCTGAAGTATGGCGATCGCGACATCGAAAGCTATTAGGGATCGGGGATTAGGGATTGGGCTTTGGCCGACCCTCATTCCCTGCCGACGCCTGATCCGTAAAGACGCGAGATCTCGCGTCTCTACCGCCGACACCCGACACCCGACACCCGACACCCAATCTCCATGAAACGCATCTCCTGGCAAACCCTCTTCACCTGGATCATGTTCGCCTTCATGTATTTTCCGATTTTGGTGCTGGCCTTCTACAGCTTTAATGCTTCTCGCTTCAGTGCGGGATGGGAAGGGTTCAGCCTGCGCTGGTATGCCAGCATGATTCAAGACCAGCGGATTTTGTCGGCCTTGCAAGACAGCTTGACGGTGGCGATCGCAGCGGTTGCCGTCTCTGCCGTGCTGGGGACGATGATGGCGGTAGGGCTGGCGAAATTTCGGTTTCCGGGCAAAAGCTTGTATCGCGGCGTGTCGTATCTGCCGCTGATTGTGCCCGACATTGCGATCGCCGTTGCCACCCTGGTTTTCCTCGCCTCGATCGGCCTTGCCCTGAGCCTCTGGACGGTGATCGCCGCGCATATTGTGTTTTGTTTGGCGTACATTGCGATCGTGGTTTCGACGCGGCTATCCGGTCTGAATCCGCATTTGGAAGAAGCCGCGCTGGATTTGGGCGCGAATCCGTTTCAGGCGTTTATGAAAGTGCTGCTGCCAGAAATTGCGCCTGCGATCGTCTCTGGCTGTCTGCTCGCCTTTGTGTTGAGCATGGATGACTTTTTGATTTCCAGCTTCACGGCGGGCGGCGGTGCAACGACTTTGCCGATGGAAATCTTTAGTCGGGTTCGGACTGGGGTGAAGCCGGATATGAATGCGCTCAGCGTTGTGCTGATTTTGGCGTCGGGGGCGCTGGCGTTCGCGTCGGAATATATTCGCTACCGCAGCGAGCAGCGACGACTGGGGCAGTAGGCGCGATCGTTGCTCGTCCCTTGATTGATGGGCAAACTAGGAGAAGTATTTCGCTACTTTTCGCCCTATGAAATCGAAGCAGACGAATCAGACGGCGGCTGCAACAGAGTCGATCGATTTGGACGATCACAACCTGCCCACGCGCTCTGCTCGGTTTCTCCTGCAAATCATCAACGGCCTTCGCGATCCGGTGGTGCTGCAAGACCGTCAGCACCGCTGGGTCTGGGTGAACGATGCGCTGTGTGATCTGCTGGGGCAGGATCGATCGCACCTGATCGGCAAGTCGGATGCGGATTTTTGGCCGTCTGCCCCAGCGCAAATGCTTTGGGAACAAGACGAGCAGATTTTTAGAACGGGTCTGGCTGGCGAAACGGAAGCCTGGATTGCGATCGCGACGGGCGATCGGCGGTGCATCGCCACGCAAAAATCGCTGCTTTACGACGAAGCGGGCGAAGCGTTTTTGGTGGCCGTCCTGCGTGATGTCACGGCCTCAAAGATGGCGCAGGATTTGCAGGCCGCGCAGCAGCGCTTTCAGCTTGTGATCGACAATTTGCCACAAACGATTTGGTGGAAAGATTGCAGCGGCGTTTATCAAGGCTGCAATCGGGCAGCGGCAAAGGCGGCAGGTTTGGATTCACCGTCTGAAATTGTCGGAAAAACCGATGATGACTTGCCCTGGACGAAAGAACAGGCCGACTTTGATCGCGGTGGCGATCGCGACATCATTCAATCGGGTCAGCCACAACTGCACCAGATCGATCGACCGCAAACGGACGGACGCCCAGCTTGGCTGGATATCAACAAAATTCCGCTTTGCAATGCCGCAGGTGAAGTGCTGGGCATTCTGATGACGATTGAGGACATTACCGAGCGCAAGCGCATCGAAGCCGCTTTGCAGCACAGCGAAGAACGCTTCCGCACCTTGACAATGAATGTGCCGATCGCCATCTATCGCTGCTTGTGCGATTCAGACTGGACGATCGAATACATCAGCGATTTCTTTGAAACGCTCACAGGCTATCCGGCCTCAGACTTCATGGGGCAGCAGGTCAGGACGTGGCAGAGCATCATTCATCCTGACGATCGGCAAAAAGTTGGGCAAGCGGTTGAAGCAGCGATCGCCATTCACCAACCGTTTGAGATCGAATATCGCATTCTGCATCGCGACGGCAGCATTTGCTGGGTTTACGAGAAAGGGCAGGGCAAGTTTGATCCGTCTGGCAATCTGCTGTATCTGACGGGCGCACTGCTGGACATTAGCGATCGCAAACGGGCGGAAGTCGCCTTGCAGCACCGCGAAGCGCAGTTTCGCAATCTCACCAACCATTTGCCCGCCACGATCTATCGCTGTTTGTGCGATCAGGACTGGACGCGAATTTTTGTCAGCGATTTTGCAGAAGAACTGACGGGCTATCCGGCTGCGGAGTTTATCGGCAATGCGGTGAGAACCTGGATAAGCGTGATTCACCCGGACGATCGCTCCGTTGTCGAGCAAGCCCTTTACGAAGCGCTGGCGGCTGGGCAACCCTACATCCTGGAATTTCGGATTTTGCACCGCGACGGCAGCATCCGCTGGGTGTATGAAAAGGGGCAGGGCACGTTTGATCAAACCGGGAATTTGCTGTATCTTGATGGCGCAATTTTCGACATTAGCGATCGCAAGCTGGCCGAGGCTGCGCTGCACCAGCTAAACGGAGAGCTTGAAGAGCATATTTTCGATCGCACTGTTCAGCTAGAGCAAGAAATTCAAGAGCATCAGCAAACGGAAATTGAGTTGCGCGAATCACAGCAGCGCTTGGCCTTGCTGATTGAGCAAACGCCGCTGGCTGTAATCGAATGGAGTCCACAGCTTGAAGTGACCGAGTGGAATTCTGCCGCTGAGCAAATTTTCGGCTATCAGCGCGAAGAAGCGATCGGCAAACCGCTCGGCTTTCTGATTGATTCGCACCAGGAAACCGTGAACGAATCGATCGCGCAAATTGTTTTGAACCAGCGATCGCCCCGCCGCAGCATCGGAGAAAATCTCACGAAATTCGGCCAGCCAATCATCTGTGAATGGCACGACTATCCGCTGATTACCGCAGAGGGAAAACTGGTTGGTTTTGCTTCGCTGGCCCAGGATGTCACCGATCGCAAGCGCACCGAGGAAGTTTTGAAGCGGCAGCTTACCGCGATCGAAGCCTCATTGAACGGCATTGCGCTGTGCAGCGCTGAAGGCCACTTCATCTATATGAATCCGGCACATGCCGAAGCTTACGGCTATGACGATCCCAAAGTGCTAATTGGGCTGCACTGGAGTGTTCTGTATGACGATCTGGAGCGGCAGCGCTATGAGCAAGAGATTATGCCTGCTTTCAGGCAGCAGGGTCGCTGGCGGGGAGAAAGCATCGGGCGGCGGCGCGATGGCAGTACGTTTCTGGAAGAAGTGTCGCTCACGTTAACGAGCGATGGCAGCTTGGTTTGCGTCGTGCAAGACATTACCGATCGCAAACTGGCCGAAACCGCGATCCGAAAATCGGAGATGCAGTTGCGCCAGCGCGCCGAGCAGCTAGAATTTGCCCTGCAAGAACTTCAGCGGACACAAGCGCAACTGATTCAAAGTGAAAAGATGTCGAGTTTGGGTCAGCTGGTGGCCGGAGTTGCCCATGAGATCAACAATCCGGTCAATTTCATCGCGGGAAACCTAACCTATGCCAACGACTACATGCAAGACCTGATCGGCCTGCTGCAAGTGTATCAGCAGCACTGTCCTGATCCGATCGCCGCTGTGCAAGCTCAAGCCGAGGCGATCGATCTCGATTTCCTCATGGCCGATTTGCCCAAGCTGCTCAGTTCAATGCATGTCGGTGTCGATCGCATCCAGACGATTGTGCGATCGCTCCGCAATTTTTCGCGCATGGATGAATCGGAAAAGAAAGCAGTCGATCTGCACGACGGCATCGACAGCACTCTGATCATTTTGCAAAATCGCCTCAAAGCGCTGCCCGATCGCGTCGAGATTGAAGTCGTCAAGCAGTACGGTTCGCTGCCGAAGATTGAGTGCTACGCCAGTCAGTTGAATCAGGTATTCATGAATTTAATGAGCAACGCGATCGATGCGATCGAAGAACGACTTGTCCGTTCTCCCAATCCACTGCCGCGCATTGCAATTTCAACCTTGATGACTGAAACAAACGTGCAAATTTTGATTGCCGACAATGGCGCGGGCATCCCTTCTGAAATTTTGCCGCGCCTGTTTGATCCATTTTTCACGACCAAACCGATCGGCAAGGGAACCGGAATGGGTTTGTCAATCAGCTATCAAATCATTACCGAAAAGCACGGTGGTTCGCTGAATTGTCGATCGGCAAGCGGTGCAGGAACCGAGTTTGCGATCGTGCTTCCGATCGAGTCGAAATCAATTAATCTTGCACATAATCTTGACCGCTGATCAGCGCTTGTTCGGCTCGCACAAATTCGCGACCTAAATAAGCGGCATGATCGAGATAGCGCATCGGGCAAGGTTTAGTTTCTTCAAAGATTTTGATGCAGAGTTCTTTCGCCGTTCTCCCGGTAAAAATTGCCGTCGGAGTTCGTTCGACCTTGGCGCGAGTCGGCAGCGGTTTTCCCGTTGCGGGATCACACGCTAAGCCTTTGTCGTTGATGAAATTAGAAAAGTGCTTAGCACAAATTAAATTGGCAGCGCGATCGAGATAAATCAAAAAATATCCGTCGGGATCAAGCTCGATGTAGCGCTTGGAAAGTTTGTCGTCGAGTGCGGCCAATTCTGCCGCGAGTGATGCTGTTTGAGTCATAACGTCAATTACAGTTCGATTGAATCTTGATCCAATCTACTTCAAATGTTCGATCGATTGGGATTGTCTGTTGCTTGGGCAAACGGCAAATCTGCGTTAATCGTGTCGATTTCACGCTGCTCCATTCGATTCACCTCAGCTATGTAGGAGGTGAGAATTTGTGACAGTTTCGGATTGTAGAATCGGTGTAGCGAATAGTTGGGTGTGGCCGGAAAACCGCGCCGCTTTTTGTGTCTGCCGCCCGCACCGGGATCAAAGGTTTGAATGTTGTGTGCGATCGCCCATTCGATCGGCGTGTAGTAGCAAGTATCGAAGTGCAAGTTATCAAACTCAGTTGAACAGCCCCAATAGCGGCCATAAAGCTGATCGCCTTTCGTCAAACAAAAAGACATTGCAGCGGGATTCTGTTCGTCACCTTCGTTGTAGGCGGCAAAAAAGACGACACGATCGCGATAGCAATCGTCTAATTGTTCAAAAAACTGCCGAGTTAAATATTTGCTGCCCCACCAGCCAAATTTGTCGCAAGTATCACAATAAAAGTGATACATCTGAGCAAACATTTGACTGGGAATTTCTGCGCCCGTAAAGATTTTTAGCGACAGTCCGGCACTGGCAACGGCTTTGCGTTCGCGCTTGATGTTGCGTCTTTGATTGGCGTTAAATGCCTTCAAATAGTCGTCAAAATTTTGGTAGTCCTGATTTTTCCAGATGTAGCTGTGATGCAGCCAAGGCGTAAAGCCGCGCTCCTCCATTTTGATTTGCCAGTCTGGATCGACATACAAAAAATTGCAGCCGGAAATGCGATTGCGCTGGCAAACAAATCGATTTCGTTCACCAGTCGATCGATTAACTCATCTTCATCTTCACCGGGCGCAATCAAAAATCGATAGCCCTCAGCGGGCGTAAACGGCGACATTCCCAGCATTTTTGGGTAGTACTGCACACCCAATCGCTCGGACAAATCTGCCCACTGATGATCGAAGACGAATTCGCCGTAGCTGTGGCCTTTGAGGTAGAGCGGGGCAGCAGCGACGAGCGTTCGATCGCGCCAAATTGTCAGGTGGTTCGGTAGCCATCCGGCCTTGGCGGTCGTGCTGCCAGACGCTTCCATGCAGTGCAGCCACGACCATTCAAAGAACGGCGTTTTCAGCGGCACGGCCATTTCGTCCCAAACCGATCGCGGCACTTCGGTCATGCTGTTGATCCAGGCGACGGTGTAGCGGGGGTTTAAGCTGTTCCATTGGGGGGGTGTCGGGGTGTCGGCGGTAGGAAGACGCGAGATCTTGGGGTTGAGACGCGAGATCTCGCGTCTGTACGGGGTGGTTGGGG
>JAAUTJ010000082.1 GCA_012031475.1 Leptolyngbyaceae cyanobacterium SM1_3_5
AGACGTTCACTGGGCATACTGAACTCAGATTCAGCCGAGGCATCTTCATGTGGGGCAGGCTCAAAAATTTGGTGTCCAGCGCTCGAACCTATCGCGATCTCAGTCCGAATGTGGGACTACGCCGACGGGTGAATCGTCAGTTGCAGCGGCGGCCAGCCCGATCGATCGCGGATTGGCTCAGAGACTATCAGCCGCTCGGAATTTCTCAATCGATTGCTCAGTTCGCTTATGCTGCGTTGCAGCGCTATTCAGGCTTGAACTTCGCGCATGTCCTGCCGACCGATCGCTTGGAAGCCGATTTGCAGTGGACGGAAATTTGCGGCTATGACTGGCAGCTAGCGCTGTGTGATGACGTTCAGCAACAGTTTGAGGTGGATTTAAGCGATCGCCTCGACCAAATTCCAAGGGGGACGGTTGCCGATCTCCTGATCTTTTTGCAGCAGCATTGCGGTTGTTTAGGGCGATCGTGATCTAGCCTGCTGACGAATCGGAATCTTCTGGGGAACTGTTCCAGTAAAGCGTGGTGAATGCTTCGGCGGCGACAGGATTAATCTTCTCCAGCGCATCTCGAATGTCAATAATTGCGTCACCGACTGGATCAGCGAGTTCATTGATCCAGCGATGCACGTTAGAACGTCCAATTCCCATCTCAACCGCAAGTCGATTTTGAGTGATGTCGTAGGATTCTAAAACTTGCTTGAGGGCTTTGCCTGCTCTTCCCATTCCGCCATTTTGTCAAAACTTCATAACCAAGCTGATGTTCCATTTATGTATCGTGGTGTATGATGAAAACGTTCCTTAAAAGGAACAATCGGATACACCGAACCGCAAAAGCCAGTGCGTTGCAGCGTCCAACTTCTCAGCACTGGCTTTTGCTCCAACTTGTCATGGAGATAGAAAATTATGACCGATCGCGAGTACAGCAATCAGTGGATTGTGGTGCGCCTGATGCCGAGTTTTCAAAAGATTGTGTTGGGACGCTATCGCAAGCGATCGGATGCCCAAGGACACTTAGACCTGATGCGGCGGCGGATGCCAAAGGGGAATTTTCTGCTGGTGTTTGACGCACCCAAATTAAAGCCCTGAACTAAAATTCGGGCTGATTTTTGCAGGCAGCGATCGACCGCTTTCGCATCCAAAACCAGAGTTGCGATCGGGGCGATCGCTATGCCGCTGCCAACACCGTTCCCACCACACAGCAATCGCTGAGATTCGTTCCGGTCAAATTTGCGCCTTCCAGATCCGCACAGAGCAAATTTGCGCTTGTCAGGTTTGCGCCTGCAAAGTTCGCTTCGCGCAAATCCGCTTCCTCCAGATTTGCCCCGCTCAGCATTGCCCCCTGTAAATCGGCCTGCGTCAAATTTGCGCCGTGTAGATTGGCGTTGCTGAGGTTGGCTCCGCGCAAATCCGCACCGCGCAAATCGACATTTTGCAGGTTCACGCCCATCAAATTTGCCCCGCTCAAAAACGCGCCCGACAAACTGGTGCGGCTCAAGCTGGCCTGCATCAGGTTACTGCCGCGCAGATTGCTGCCGCGCAAATCGGCTTCGGTCAAATCAGCCTGCATCAAGTTTGCGCCCAGCAGGTTCGCCCGTAGATCGGTATTAGAAAGCTGACAGCCAATCAAGTTCGCGCCGTCCAGCCGTGCGCCGGAAAGCTTTGCGCCGCGCAAATCGGCTCCGACTAAATTCGCGCCCGACAAATTGACGCCGCTGAGGTTGGCGTGTGATAAGTCTTCATCTTCGAGATCGGCTCCCGCCAAATGCTTGAGCTTGCCCGATCGAACCGCCTGCAAATCCACCATTTCCTTTCTATCGCCCCAAGTTTGCCGTAATCACTTCGCTGAGCAAATCCTCGTCCGATCGCGAATCGAGCAGCCACAGTCCCGCCGCAATTTTCGGCACCACCACCTCTAAACTTAGCCCTTGCTGAAGTCCGCTGACTAAGAGCGCGAGGGCTTCGACCAGTTTGGGGTCAAATTGATTGCCCTGCTGATTTTGACAAACGGCCAACGCTTCCGCTAAGGCTTCTGGCGCATCACCGTCTTCAGTGCGGCGCTGGGCGAGTTCCTGCTGAAAGGTGGCGGCAAGGCCGAGAATGCGCGACTCGATCGGAATTTCATCGCCTGCCAATCCCGCAGGCTGACCGCTGCCGTTCCACCATTCGGTTTGGTGCGTGACGATCGTAGCGATCGCTCTGAGCCGCTGCATCGTCCGCAAAACCTGCGTTCCGGGAATCAGCGGACAGGTTAAGGGAATGCTGGGTGCGTCTTCGGAATAGCGGTGCGCTTCGGGCTGCAACTCCGATCGCTGCTGCAAAAAGGCCATTCGGTGCAGCAGTCCGGCCAGTCGCAAGCGGTGAAGCTGCCAAGCGGGAAGATCGAGGAGTTGACCGATCGTTTCCGCCAAAGATGCCACTTCCGCAGCGGCATTCGGATTGGTCATATCCGCCTGATCGATCAGTTGAGCGACCCGCAAAAATGCCTGAAGTTCGTTAGAAACCAGATTGTTGTCCAGCGAGTGCGACGTGTGATCTTCCTGGCTGGTTCGCAGGTAAGAGACGACGCGCATCACGACATCGCCCAAATTATCGGCGGTCGGGTGATTGCCCAAGGCCGATGCGTTTTGCAGATCGATTTCGATTTGGCGGATGCGATCGCTCACCTGCTGATGCAGTTCGGAGTTGTAAGGGGCAATGTGGTCGATCGCTAATTTCGCCGTTTCCACGACCAAGCTCGGCTCAAACGTCCAGAAGCCGTAGAACTTCCGCTCTAGGTCATGCTCAGGGAAGCCAGATGCGCCGTAATCCGCCTCGGAGAGTTCCTGACACAGCACCATCGCCGTGTAGTTTGGCGAAACGATAATTAAATGCCACTCGATCGAAACGGGATCGTCCGTATTTAGACTGACGACTGAGACGTTCGATCGCTGGCTCGTCGGATGGTCTAAAAATCCGCCATCGGGCGCGGCGATAATCACAATCTGTTCGGCTTGGTCGGCAATTTCGCCGTATCGATCGGCCTCTTGCAGATACCACTTACCGCGCTGAAAAGCAGTAATCATCAGGGCTGAGTGTTTTTCAGCTAGGATCGCGTCTTCGAGCGCATGACACAAGGCGACCAGCGTATTTTTGAAGTACACCCCGAAGTTTAGCGGGCGCTTTTCGGGCTGGTCAGTGTGAGCGGATTTGAGTTTATGTAGAATCGAGCCTGGTAACATTTGATTGTGATAAGTAATACGATCGATTGTCTCAGATTATCTCGAATCCTCTCATTCTCCGCCAGAAGGGTGCAAGGCTGCACCCCTGCTTGATTACGAGACGCCTGTGAGCGTTTTGGGTTCTGGCGAGGCGATCGGCGCACTCAACGCTTCCTCAAGGGGAGCCACGCCCAAGCGCTCTTCCAGAATTCGCATCACCTCGCGGCCAAAGTCATTCTCGTTGCGCTGCCACGCTTCCAGGCAAACTTCGCCAAAGAACGATCCCAGCGGTTCCGGATTCCACAACAGCTTTTTCGCCACCCAAGGCAGGTGAATCGCCAGCGGGTCATATCCGGGCTTGAGGACGTTGTTCTTGAAGGCGTGTTCTTCCAGATGCGTGTGCGGCTGAAGACCGATAAAGAAGATCGCAGGCTCGACTTTATCGGCTCCGAAAATCTGCTCTAGTTCGCGGTGGTAGGCGATCGTCTGTCGAATCGTCTCGAACGTTTCGTCAATCACGTTGAACGAATAGTTGACCGAAACGAGATCGTTGAATCCCGCCGCTTTGAGATCGCGGCAGTTTTGCAGCACGGTTCGCAGGTTGTAGCCCATCCGCATTTTCCGCACGAGTTCCTGAGAACCGCTGGTGATGCCGATCTCGAAATAGTTCATTCCGGTTTTCACCATCAGATCGCACAGTTCCGGCGTCAGGTTGTCCGCCCGAATGTAAGCCGCCCAGTGAATATCCGTCATGCCCGCATCGAGGATTTTTTGCAGCAGTTCAACCGCATCATCCATGAAGCGACGGGCGGGAATAAACTGCGCGTCGGTGAACCAGAAGTTGCGAATGCCGCGATCGTACAATTGCCGCATTTCCTTCACGACTTCCTCAGCCGGATTGATCCGCACCTGCTTTCCTTCCACGACCGTATAGACGCAGTAGCAGCAGTTATGCGGACAGCCGCGCTTGGTTTGCACCCCAACGTAGAAGTCTTGCGCTTCGAGGTAATACTGAAACTCCGGCCAAATCTGGGCGATGTAGTCGTAGTTGCAGGCGGATTTTCGATCGGCGTGGGCTGCTCGTGGATGAGGCGATCGCGAATCTCCGTCTCTCCGACGATGTAACAGCGCTCATCCAAAAAGTTCTGACCGCGCAAAACTTTCTCCAAGAGCGATTCGCCTTCTCCGACTGAGACGATCGTGCCCTTCGGCAGCATCTTGTTCATCTGCTCATAGAAGACGCTGACCGCACCGCCGCCGACGATCGTTTTCACGGTCGGATTGTGCTTTTGCGCCCGCTTCATGCCGCGCTTCATCAAGCCCGTATTCTGCCAAAGCTCGCTCAGATACACCTTCATCATTCGCAAGCCGCCCAGTGCGCCGCGCAGCTTCAACAGCGGATTGCTGGCGTAGTAAAACTCAAAGGCGTTCTGAAGCGGATTGCGCCGCGCCCGCCCACCGGAGCATAGATCTGAATGTCGCGCCACGAGAAAATCAGCACGGTGGGCTGAATTCGTCAATTGCGCGATCGAGTGCCCGCCCAAAATCCAAGGGCGGTACGGTTCCCAAGTCAAAAAGCCGCTGCTCCACGTCGGGAAACAGCTTGTGGACGTGATCGGCCAGGTAGACAACGCCGATCGGAAAGATCGGGTTGCAGGGAAGGCGGACGTAGAGAATCCGGTTGCTCATTTCGCGTCAGGGTTGGCTGCTTTCTGAATGACAGCGTTATATATCTTCACGATACCACTGACTTCAGAATGCCGCACGGATGGGAGGGCGATCGAGCTTGCAATATTGGCGAATGCTGGATAACTCTAGAGAAAAAGGTGTTATCCGGCTGAAATAATAAATAAGCACCCCAATCCCCAGACCTAACCATCACGAATGACGGATAATGCCCCAGAAACCCATACTTAAACTGCAATTTTGCACTGGAATTTCTTGAAGTAGAAGTGTTATCCCATAAATGTGATCAATGACTCCCGGAAAGTAGGGTGCTTATCCAGCAGATGTGACGTTGAATACATAAGTTATGCCTCTTTAGTTAACGTTGGGGCAGCAGTTCACAATCACGGATTTGTGTTTAAGGCTTAACCACTGCCGTAACTTTTCTTTAAGGAAAATTGCTGAGATTGCTGAGATATAGTCATATCAGCACTCCTTAGAATAAAAGCAATGACAGAGAACTTAGACCAGGATGCAAAAAACAGATTATGGGAACATGGTTTTCATGAAGATACTATGTTCAGTGAAAGGTTGAACTTTTTCCTTGTTTTTGAAGGAATCTTGATTGCTGTCGTTGGTCAGCTTTATTCACAATCTCCACGAAATATATTTGTTGTAAAAGCAACGATTGTTTTGGGATTGTTTACTACGCTTATCTGGTGGTATGTGCAGATTCAGCAAAAGATTATCCTTGAAGACCTTATGGAAAGAACCCGTGAGGCTATTCCAGAGTATCTAGTTACCGTAGAGAGAAGAAATAAACGACGGTTGCCAATTCGAGTTATCCCGCTCTTAGCATATGGAATTCCTGGATTAGTAGTAACCTTTTGGCTGGTACTACTCTTCTTTCTGTAGTTTGAGGCATGTTTCAGTTAATACAATTTATGGCACAAGCAAGGCATGACACGTCATAGCATCGGACGGGCTAAAGCCGCTGGTACGGAGTTCAAGGCTATTTACTGTCGCTGCATTTCGTTGTTAGATCCGAAAGTTGAAGGTTAAGTGTAAAGGCGATCGCACTCCCATCCCCATCAGCGCGATCACCCGACAATCGATCGAAACTTCCCGCCCATTCGTCCAACTTCTGATGTGGATTGCCGCCTTATTTCTGGGGTTGCGATCGAGTGGGGGCGATCGGGCTTTTAGACTAGAGAAAGATACACCGACTTGACTGGAGTGCTTTTTATGATTTCAGCAGAATTAATCGCAACATTGAGAGAACTAAATCGGTCAGACAAGTTCTACATCATGCAGCTTTTAATCTCGGAACTAGCCCAGCAGGAAACAGATCTGATTCAACCGAACCAAGCCTATCCAATTTGGTCGCCTTATGATGCAGTTGAAGCAGCAGATACGATGTTAAAAGCGCTACAGGCAGCTAAAACTCAAGACCATGCGTAACGCTGAGCAATATCCATTTATTGCGGGTGATACCGCATTAGGTGAAGCAAGTTTTCGTCCCTACCTGCCTTTTACCCTGATTCACCAACAGCGTTCTGTTACAACATCAGGTCTTTTGGATACCGGAGCAAGTATAAACGTCTTGCCCTATTTAGCAGGAATCGAACTTGGGTATGAATGGGAGCGGCAAACAACAGCACTCAGTTTGACGGGAAATTTAGCTCAGTACGAGGCACGTGTTGTGCTTGTGCAGGCGGCGATCGGGCAATTTGAGCCTGTACAACTGGTGTTTGCGTGGACGCAGGCTATGAATGTACCGCTGATTCTAGGGCAAGTCAACTTTTTTATGGAGTTTGATGTTTGTTTCTACCGTTCACAACTGGAGTTTGCAGTTTGTCCAAAAGTTTCTGCCTCAGATTCGGAAGGTTGAATGTGAAAGCGATCGCACTCCCATCACCATCAGCCCGATCGCCCGACAATCGATCGAACTTTCCAGCGCATTCATCAACTTCTGATGTGAATTGCGGTCTTATTTCTGGCGTTGCGATCGAATGGGGGCGATCGGACTTTTAGGCACAACGTTGATGCCCTAAATCCATTGCTGACACTGAAAATGAATGTTTTTGAACAAGCGATCGGGCAATTGGTAGAATTAGCGGGTGGTGGCGATCGCCTCTACACAAAATTTATTGTTTTCAATCTTTTCACCAAATTTCAAACAAGGAGATTTTGAAATGCCACTGGCTGAACTGATGTCAAAAATTCAGGAACTTTCAAAAATAGACAAGCTTCGGCTGATGCAGTTTCTCGCAACAGAACTGGTCAAAGAAGAAGATCCAAACTTCTTTATTGCAAACCAGGAGTATCCAGTCTGGTCGCCCTACAATGCCTCTGAAGCTGCCAATGTTGTAATGAATCTTCTGGCAACAAAGCGACAAGAGCAGAATGGTTGACGCTCAGAAATTTCCCTACCGAATCACTAACAGCAGCCTTGGCCTAGCTGACCGAATGCCATATTTGCCTTTGATGCTCAGCTTGAACAGTCGATTTCTCAACGCCGAAGGCTTATTAGACACAGGTGCAAGCGTTAATGTTTTGCCATACGAGTTGGGTCTACAGCTAGGTCTAATCTGGGACGATGAATTGCTTTCAGTGGGACTGGTCGGAAATCTGGCTCGCTTTGAAGCTCGTGCGATCGTTATTAATGCTCAAGTTGGTTCATTCCCAATTGTTGATTTAGGATTTGCCTGGACACGAGCATCTGATGTGCCGTTAATTTTAGGACAAGCTAACTTCTTCTTAGAGTTTGAAGTCTGTTTTTTTCGTGCGCGTTCCGAATTTGAAGTTCGTCCTAGACAGGTCGAATAAGACGATCGAAACCACAAGCAGCGATCGCTCGACAATCGATCGAACTTTCCCGCGCATTCGTCAACTTCTGATGTGGATTGCGGTTTTATTTCTGGTATTGCGATCGAGTGGGGGGCGATCGAGTTGTGGGAGAAGGCGATCGAACCGCTCTACGGTGGATTAGCTTACAGATATTGTTGAAGGGAAGAAATATGACACTGGCTGAATTGCTTCCTGCTGTGCGACAGCTTTCTGCAATGGAAAAACTCAAACTGATCCAAATTTTGGCTGAGGATTTAGCGATCGCTGAGGATATTTCACCGCTAGAACCTTTCAAAACCTATGACTTGCCCACTCTACATAACAGCTTCGGTGCTGGAGCAATATTGATGCAAGCGCTTCAGGTATCGAGCCGACTCCGCACACCCCGACCGATTTGTTGACAGCCGCGTTATCAAAAAGTTAGCCGACGCAATTGACTTTACTTGCAGGGTTGGAGGTGAGGTCTTGGTTGCACGGGCTGATTGCAGTGGCGATCGATGGTATGTGAATAAAGATGACAAATGGTATTCTCCATCAAGTCAGGCAACCCAAGATATGCTGAGTGATATTTGTAGGTAAACTTTATGAGTCAAATCCAACAATTTACAGCCATTATCGAGCGTGAAGGAGACGGATACGTCTCTTTATGCCCTCAGTTAGACATTGCAAGTCAAGGCAGTACCGTTGAGGAAGCCAGAAATAACCTGATTGAAGCACTAGAGCTATTCTTTGAAGTTGCTGATCCGTCTGAAATTAGGAGTCGATTGCACAGTGAAGTGTTTGTGACTAGCTTGGAGGTTACGGTTGGGTAAGTTACGAGTTCTATCAGCCCAAGAAGTGTGTAGACTCCTCGAACAACACGGATTTGTCAAGGTTCGGCAGCGTGGAAGCCACATCATCACGCAAAAGCGCAATGAAGATTCGACAATCACCGTTCCTGTGCCAAATTATGCAGAGATACGTACTGGCACTTTGCAGTCAATTATTCGACAATCAGGCTTGCCTCGATCTTTGTTCGAGATCCAATAACAACAATGTCTAACAACCGTGTTGCAGCGGACGGAATAAGAAGACATTGGTGGGAGTTCAAGATCACTTGCTGCCGTTAAACACGATCGTTGGATCCAAAAGTTGAAGGTTGGATGTGAAGGCGATCGCCCTCTCATCGCCATCAGCGCGATCGCTCGACAAACACTCGGCTTTCCAGCAGATTCGTCAATTTCTGATGTGAATTGTTACGTTAACTCTGGTGTTGGGTGGAACGCCTGAACCCCGGTACGCTTTCAGATAAGATGAGGGGATGCCCGATCGAGGGCGCGATCGAACTGACTCGATCGCACAAATTTGGGCGCAATGCCATCTAGAATTTAGTTGCTGTACGCAACGAAGGAACTTGAAATGAGCCAGGACGAAATTTATCAGAAAGTCAAGCAAATTGTGGCCGAACAGCTTAGCGTCGATGAAAGCGAAATCAAGCCCGAAGCCAGCTTTGCCAACGACTTGGGAGCCGATTCGCTGGACACGGTTGAGCTAGTCATGGCCTTGGAAGAAGAATTTGACATCGAAATTCCCGATGAAGCCGCCGAAGGCATCGCCACTGTGCAGGCGGCTGTGGACTACATCAACGGCAAAGTCGCCGCCTAAGCGACTGGAAACTACTGTGTTTGGGTGATTGAATCCTTATTGACATCATGACAACTGACTCTGGACGGCGCGTCGTCATCACCGGACTGGGAGCCGTCACGCCGATCGGCAATACCCTCGCTGAATATTGGGAAGGCTTGATGAGCGGTCGCAACGGCATCGGCTCCATTACCCTCTTTGATGCCTCACGGCATGACTGCCGCATCGCCGGAGAAGTCAAAGGGTTTGATCCCCATGCCCACATGGAGCGCAAAGAAGCCAAGCGCACCGATCGCTTCGCCCAGTTTGCGATCGCCGCCAGCAAAATGGCACTCGCAGACGGCAATTTCAAAATCACCGACCTTAACTCGGAACAGGTCGGCGTGATGATCGGCACGGGCATCGGCGGCCTCAAAGTAATGGAAGAGCAGCAGGAAATTAACCTGACTCGCGGCCCCGATCGCTGTAGCCCGTTCATGGCTGCCATGATGATCGCAACATGGCGGCGGGCTTAACGGCGATTCACATTGGCGCACAGGGGCCGAACTCCTGTCCGGTCACGGCTTGCGCGGCAGGCTCAAATGCGGTCGGGGATGCGTTTCGGATTGTGCGGCAGGGCTACGCGCAGGCGATGATCTGCGGCGGGACAGAGGCGGCAGTGACACCCTTGTCGATCGCCGGATTCGCCGCCTGCAAAGCCGTCTCGACGCGCAACGACGATCCCCTCCACGCCAGCCGCCCGTTTGACAAAGACCGCGACGGCTTCGTGCTGGGTGAAGGCGCAGGCATTTTGCTGATCGAAGAACTGGAACACGCTCGCAGCAGAGGCGCAAAAATCTACGCTGAAATCGTCGGCTACGGCATGACCTGCGATGCCTATCACATGACGGGACAGGCTCCCGGCGGCGTTCATGCGGCTAGAGCGATGGCGATGGCGCTCAAGGACGGCAACCTGACGCCCGATCAGGTCAGCTACATCAACGCACACGGCACCAGTACGCCGCTGAACGACCCGACCGAAACGGCAGCGATCAAAAAAACCTTGGGCGATCACGCCTACAAAATCGCTGTCAGTTCGACCAAATCGATGACCGGACATTTGCTCGGCGGCGCGGGCGGAATTGAGGCAGTGGCGACGGCGATGGCGATCGCCACCGATCGCGTCCCGCCCACGATCAACCTCGACAACCCGGATTCCGACTGCGATCTCGACTACGTGCCGAACGTCAGCCGCGATCTGTCCGTTGAGGTCGCCCTGTCGAATTCGTTCGGATTTGGCGGCCATAATGTGACGCTAGCCTTGAAAAAGTATCGAGACTAACCGTTGGCGATCGATTTTGGCGAGAGCTATAGATTTGTAGCAGAATTAACGATAGAGTTGTTGGTAAGCAAATTTACTTACCTCTATCGGCCTGGATCGTTTGCTGTCGTCTAGATGCCTTGCGTCCTCGATCGCCCAATGGGATGATCGAAGTTTGTTCGTTCCGCCTTCAGCACAACCCGTCATTAAGTAAAGAAGATTATGGCTGTTGCAACCCAATCGCTCACCGAACTGTGTATTAATTCGATTCGTTTTTTGGCGATCGATGCCGTTGAAAAAGCAAAATCCGGCCACCCCGGTTTGCCAATGGGTGCAGCGCCAATGGCGTTTGTGCTGTGGGATCAGTTCATGCGCTTCAATCCCAAAAATCCTAAGTGGGTCGATCGCGATCGATTCGTCCTCTCCGCAGGTCACGGCTGCATGTTGCAGTACGCCCTGCTGCATCTGACCGGATATGACAGCGTTTCGATCGACGACATCAAGCAGTTCCGCCAGTGGGAATCGCGCACACCCGGCCACCCGGAAAACTTTGAAACCGCAGGCGTTGAAGTCACGACTGGCCCCTTGGGTCAGGGCATCGCCAATGCGGTCGGGCTGGCAATGGCCGAAGCGCACTTGGCCGCCAAGTTCAACAAGCCCGATGCCACGATCGTCGATCACTACACCTACGTGATTTTGGGCGACGGCTGCAACATGGAAGGCATTTCGGGCGAAGCCTGCTCGCTAGCCGGACACCAAGGCTTGGGCAAGCTGATCGCCCTGTACGACGACAACCACATCTCGATCGACGGCTCAACCGACATCGCCTTCACCGAAGACGTGAGCAAGCGCTTTGAAGCCTACGGCTGGCACGTCCTGCACGTCCCCGAAGGCAACACGAACCTGGAAGCAATTGCCGACGCGATCGCGGAAGCCAAGTCCGTGACGGACAAGCCTTCGATGATCAAGGTGACAACCACGATCGGCTATGGTTCACCCAACAAAGCCAACACTGCCGACGTTCACGGCGCAGCCTTGGGAACAGCGGAAATCGAAGCAACCCGCAAGCAATTGGGCTGGGAGCATGAGCCGTTTGTGATTCCTGATGACGTGCTGGGACACTTCCGGCAGGCGATCGATCGCGGTGCCAACCTCGAAACCGAGTGGAACCAAAAGTTTGAGGAATACAAAGCCAAGTATCCCGACGATGCGGCAGAATTCGATCGCCTGATGGCCGGACGCCTGCCCGACAACTGGGCGGACTGTTTGCCCACCTA
>JAAUTJ010000083.1 GCA_012031475.1 Leptolyngbyaceae cyanobacterium SM1_3_5
AGACAGAGCGACTTCAAGCTGATAGGGTTGGTCATCGGGGTTGGCAAGGGTAATGCTCACCAGTCCAGCACTGTCGCGCTGGGCGCTGGTTTGCGCCTGTGTGCCTTGTAGACGCAGCGATCCGGCGATCGGTAGTTGCGCGGTCAGATGGAGCCGTTGGGTGACGGCATCGTAGCTAGCTTCGATCACGACAGCGCCCACAGTCGTTAGCCATTGGCGCGACACGGGGGCATCGCTTGATACGGTCAGCGAAAGCGATTCGAGAATCGTGCGGGCGGCGAGCAGCGAGAGCGTCATCTGCTGAGTGGGGCTGGCGGTTTCGTAGTCGCTGGGGTAAGCGGCTCCGCGCAGCGGCGAGGCAATCCCGCGAGCGGGCGAGGCCATGACGATCGCCGCCAGTTGATTGAGCGCTTGGGTTTCGCCAGGAAACAGCGACTCAACCGCCTGAACGAGCTTTGCGCCTTCGCGCATCGTCGATTGGGCAGCGGATTGGCACTGCTCAAACAGGCGAGCGAGAACAGGTTCCGGCAGGGCGATCGGCAAATTAAGCTGCTGAAGCTGCGCTGTCCACATGGACACTTCAGGCAGGTCGTCGTAACGGTAAGCCCCGGTCTCCCAGGGGAACCGAGGCGGGTTTCGCTCGATCTCAGCGCGGAGTCGGCGTTGTATTACAGCTTGAAAACGGTCTTGCACGGTGGTATCTCCAAATTGAAATGAGGCTTCCCCAAACGGGAAATGTGCCGATTCTGGCTGGTCTGGCTCAAGGCCAAACGCTTCAGAATCGAGCGGATCAAAATCATAAAAAGCCGGATTCCCCGCTGCCAACTCATCCTGCTCAGTCGGATGACTGGCATCTCTCCCTGATGGCGCTAACCCTGTTGGCTGGGAATCCTTCAACAGCCATTGCAAAAACTGTTCGATGGCTTCTGATTCGTTATTCATCGATCGCAGCCCCTGTTCCGGATATTAAATTGTTGCGAATTTCCCAAGCTTGCTCCAATAATTTCGACCACTGCTTTTGCACCTGCGTCGTCGAAATCCGCAAAGCCTGGGCGATCGCACCGTCACTCTGTTCTTTTTGCTTGAGTGAGAGCAGTTCACGCTGCTGGGGAGTGAGTTGTTTGTCAACCAACGTCCACTCCTGCGGTGTCAAACCGAAATTTCGCCCCAAATCCGCTTCGAGCCACTGATGCACCAGTTCCCATCGGTGGGATAGCGCGAAACGAATTAAATGATACTTAAACCGCTGCTGTAAGTAATCTCTCTGGCGAGAGGTCAGCCCCAAGATCACTTCAATTTCACTGGCGGGAAGATCTTGCAGCCTCAGCGCAAAATAGTCCGCACAGTCCGACTGCTGCCGCTCCTCTAGATACGCCATCAGTTCATCGATCACCGTTTGCCGGAGTGCGTCTTCACCCAGTTCCGGCTCTAAGGCAACCATTTGTTCGCGCACCTGCTGAACCGGAGCGCTGTAGCCGTTTTCCGATTCGCTGTTTGCTGCTCCCTCTGCCGCCTGCTCGATATCGACCGAGGTTTCGGGCGGCTGCTGAAGCGAAAAAGTTTGCGCCCGTAAGATAATCAACTGCTGATTGCGCCGACCGGGAAGCGGAATCCGCCGCTTGCCGTAGCGCTCAGTAAAAGCCATGTATTCAGCGAGTTCAAGTAGCGATCGCGGACAATAGGCTGCCGTCAGTTGCGTCTCGCGCCGAAACGCATTCAAAGCTTCGATATAAAAGCTCTGCAAGAAGTCTTCAATCAGCGTCAGCCGTGCCTGATAGCTCGACTGCACCTGCGGCGGCGTGATGTGTCGATACACCACAGCGCTCAGGGTGCTGTGCAGTTCAACCCGACCCCGATGCGAACCGAGGCGGTAATACTTGAGACACTGCTTGAGCCGATGGCGAGCGAGCGTGGTAGACCACGTTTCGACTTCGCCAGAATCTTGAATGCGTTTGCTTTCCGAGCAGATGCGGGCGACTTCGGCAGTAATTCTGGCCGCAACGTCCCGACAGTTCTGTTCAGAGGCTTGAGTGGATTGCTTGAGTTCGCTGAAGACTAGCTGGAAAATTTCTTCCACGCTTGGTTCCGTCTCCGCCCTGATGGTTTTGCCGTTTACAAAGTTAGCACAGGAACGATCGATCGACAGGGTTGTGTAAAGTGTGACCGTGAAACCCTCACTCTTACATCCGGCAGATTCACGAAAAGTTTACATTGATGCAAATGATGCAAATTCTCAGTACTTTCCCCGGCTCCCCAGTCTAGACTGAGAAAAACCGCTGCGATCGAGCCGATGAATCTAGAAGCACAAATTCAAGCGCTGATTGACCATGCGCCGCAGGATGGCAAAACCCCCCACGTCATCCGGGCGATCGCGCCCGCTTTGAGTGCGATCGCCAGTCAGCTTGGCCGATCGCACTATTACCTATTGCAGGCAGCGGCAGGAAATTGGGTGGTGACCACGCTGAGCCATCGCCTTCAGCCCAATGTCGAGAAAACGGTTGTGTATGCCTTTGGTAGCTCAGCGGATGCCCTGACTTCTCAAATTTCGCTGGAGGAGCAGGTCGAGGCGATCGCGCTGCCATCCACGCACATTTTGTTTCAAATGGTGGCAATCCCCAATTTGGATAGTGTCGTGTTTTTTGAAGCAGCGATCGCGTCAATGGAACCGAAGTCAGTCGGCAAAATTTGAATCAGCTAATCGAGCAGTGTTTGCAGCAGTATAAAAATTCAGCGGTCGTGCCTCCAAATCTGGCATGAAATCGTCATGTCAGTGCAAATTTGGCTGCCATCATTTAGCAAGAATTTGAATCAGGATTACGGCGATCGATTGATTAATTATTTCTAGATTGAAGCGATCGATCGCTTGCTGTTTTCCTTGCTTGGCGATCGCCTCCGCCTGAGCAGAATCATCGCGACAGGTGCAAATAATTTCAGCGAGTTTGTGTGGATCATCCGGCGGACAAAGCCAGCCCGTAACGCCATGTTCCACAAGTTCGATTGCTCCGCCTGCTGCTGCGGCAACAACAGGCCGACCACACAGCATTCCCTCAACAATTACTCGTCCAAACGGTTCTGGGGCTGTAGAAGTATGAGCAATTAAGCTACAAGCTGACATCAAAGTTGGAATGTCCGATCGAAAACCGAGAAATTGAACGCGATCGCTCAATCCTAACTGCTCTACCTGCTGATGAAGCTGCTGAACATAATCCTGTTCACCAAACAGCGCATCGCCCACTAAAATTGCCGTGACATCTTCAGGACAATACTGAAGTGCTTCAATCAGAATATGCTGGCCTTTCCAGGGGGAGAGGCGGCTGAAATGTCCGACGACGAAGCGATCGATTAATCCCAATTCCTGTTTGCGATCGAAATAAGATTGTTCGTTTACTGATATTGCTGCGGGTCAAATCCGTTATACACAACAGAAACAATTTCTTTACGCCCTCCCGCTTCAACAAAAGCGGCTTTTGATGCTTCAGAATTTGCAATCACTCGCGTGGCAAACTGGTTGGCAAGCGACACAATTAAACGGCGATTTGTACTGCTGAAGTGTTCGGGCGAAATGATGTCGTGCAGATGGTAGACGAACGGACGGCGGCTGAGCAGGCTAGCGATCGATCCGACAACCAGTGCTTTTTGAGTATTGGCGTAGATTAGGTCAAACTCTCGACTGAGTTTTGCAGTTTGAATTATCAGCGGAACAAGCTGAGTCATGCTGCTCAATCCCTTTAGCAAACTGCTGTCCTTCTGAACAGAAATTGGCTGACGATTGAGAATTTGAACGGGAATTTGATGGTCTTCCAGCAGTTGACGGAACGCGCCATCTGCAAATAGTCCGACGAGCGATCGATCTTGGCCATGACCCCTGACAACATCAGCAAGACAAAGTTCTGCACCGCCCAAACTTCCGCTTTGATCAAGAAAAAGAATTCGCATGAATCAAGCAACTCTTTTATGGTTTAGATCTTCAAAGACTTGCAAATACTGATCAATAACTTTGTCCATCGTAAAAATGTCTGCTCGCGCTTGCAGCAGGTCAGAACTGAGGGGGTGATCAAGGGCATGGTTGATTGCTTCTGCTAGTGCGTTTGCATCTTCGATCGGAACTAATTTTCCGTACTTGCCATTCTCCAAAATCTCAACCGGACCACTTTCACAGTTTGTTGAAACGACCGAAGTTCCTGCTGCTAACGCTTCGATCAATACTGTTGGCAAGCCTTCGTAGATTGAGGAAAGAACGAACAACGAGGCCTTCGCCATGTATGCGTAGGGATTGTCTACGAATCCTGGCAAAAGCACATCGTTTTCAACGTTAAGTTCCTGAATCAGCGCTTCAAGTTGCGGCTTAACAGTTGGTTCACGCTCATCCACATCACCCAAAATCACAAGTCGCACAGGTCGCTGCCTCCGCACCTGTGCAAAGGCACGAATTAGCGTGGCAAAGTCCTTTTGTTTAACCAGTCGCCCAACGCCCAAAATCACGGGCGGCTGATTAGCCTGGAACCAAGGATGTTCAACAGGTCGCCTACTCTTGTCGTAAAAATCTGCTGTCACAACTGGGTTGTAAATAACACCAACCTCATCAACGGACAAGTTGGCAATGGCTGCGACACTTTCTGCGACACCCTGAGAAACAGCCAAAATTTTGTCTGCCCAAGGATAAAACTGTCGCACTAGGAACGCTCGTAGCTGACCAAGAATAAACTGTGGTTTGTCGCGAAACTGCTGAGTCAGATTGGTATGAACACAAATGATTACTTGGGTCGATGAGCCAGCTAACCGCTTTGCCCAAGTTGCTGCACTCACGATGTCCAAACCTGACAAGATAAAATCCGGTTGCTCTTGATGAAGATAGCGCTTGAGTGCCAAGGTTTTGAATAGGAAAACGGGCGATCGCGCTCTCAAATTAATCAGTCGAACATTGGACGGAACTTTGTTTAGATAAGCGCCTTCCGCTCTAGCCAGCACTAGATCCACTCGCAGACCACGCTGGGCAAAACCTTCAGCTAAGTTTAGAGTGATGCGCTCTGCACCACCTCCATCAAGATTTGGAATAAACAAACTGATGTGGGCATTTGTGAGAGTCATAGTAGGGAAGATGCATAATACAACGGTAGAAATCACTCAAACTTGCAAATATCGGCGTTTATCGTGCGGCGCTACTGATGCGTTGATCTGCTTGAAGAACTTGATAAAGTAAATCCTTCATCTTATTTTTGGAAGGCTTGATTTTTGAAGTGCTTGGCATGACAATACCAAGACTGAACGAATCAGGAGACATCTAGCAGATCTGCAAATTTCCTGCTTTAATCTTCTGCCTTCACCTGATAGACATCAGCAGGAGGATCAATGGAGTAGGTCACATTTTGCATCTCCCAAAGTTTTGCATAGCGAACATAATCGCTAATCGCTCTCACGATCGAATAGTTCAATCCTTGTATGCCTTTTCTAAAGCAACCTTTGGCAACATAGCACCAAAGAAAGCGGAGTATTGGCCGAGTGACAATCAGCAAAGCGCTAGATTGACAGCCCTGTTCTTGCAGCATTTCGGCTTCGATCGTCGCGTATCGATTGAGGCAAGAAATTTGCTCGTCCAGCAATGTCGATCGCCAGTGTAATAGTATGCCTGACATCAGAATTGTTTTGCCGGGACAGCGAACTTTCTCATGCACTTTCATGGTTAGGTCATAGCTGCTTTGTGTGCGGTTAAATAGTCGAACACAGCCAATCAGGTTGCTTCGTCGCCTGATACTCGGCATCAAAACGCCGTGATAATCATCTCGTCGATCGATCGAATAGCCATCTCGATCGTCACGAGGATTCGTCATGACGGATTTGATAGAAGCTGCTAGCTCTGGCGATACAATTTCATCCGCTTCTAGAACAAAAACCCAGTCATGTTTAGCAAGAGAAATTCCCTTGTTTCTTTGGGCAGACCAACCAAGCCATTCTTGCTCATATACTTTCGCTCCCAGCGCAGCCGCAAGTTCTTTCGTGCGATCGACACTGCCTGAATCAATCACAACACATTCACTTGCCCATCTGACACTCTGAAGACACCGCTCAATCAAGAGTTCCTCATTCTTTGTCAAGATGATGACCGACAACGGCAGTTTCTCCGTGTGAACAGGAGCCGAAGATTCAACGTTTTGGTTCGCTTGAGAAATAGAATGTGTCATGCAAAAACTCCTTAAACTGTAGGATTATTGCGGTCTGTTAAAAATTTGGTGAGCGATCGCGTAAGCGGGCTATCAGTTCAGTTTTCACAGCAAACAGGTCATACGGTGCGTCAGTTGAAAAGGGCAAATGACAAGCTTTATGACTCGTCCAATTCTCGAATTACCTTTGCAGGTACGCCAGCTACAACCACATTCGCAGGTACATTTTTGTGACTACCGCCCCTGCTGCAACGATCGATCCTTCTCCAATCACAAGACCGGGAAGAATCGTTGAATTTGCACCAATCCACGCTCCAGATTTAATCAGGACTGAACGGCTCAGAACCGAACCTGCTCTTCTTTTTGCATCTCCAATTTCATGCTCGGCTGTGATGATCGTGACACCATGCCCAATGACAACGTTGTCTTCAAAACGAATTGAGCCTGCGAAATCAAAGTAGCAGTTTCGATTAATTTGGCAGTTCGCTCCTGTCACCAGACTTCCACCATAGATATAGCTGCCTCCTCGAACGGTTGTTCCCTTTCCAAGACGGACTCCAAGAAGATAGAGTAGCTGATGTCGAAGACGGCAGCTTATAAAATCGTTGCCAAGAATATTGGACAACAGGTTTATCAGGTGAATAAAGACCAAATACAGTTGGCTTTTGACTAGGAACAGCTTTGTTCCCTGAGTCGCATTCACCGTTCTTGATTTCATGTCTAACACTCTACATCTCCTTGATCAGCTTGAATTACTAACTCTTGCCAGATTAGCGCTGATATCTAATTCTAAGTCAAAAATTATATTTGCCAAGGCTAACAGCTTCAGCCTCCAATAAAGTAGAGCTTCGTTGATAGCTATCGTACTTTTGGGCTGCTATTCCAATCCCCAAAAAACTCCACAGTATGATGCCTTGAAATCCCAGCATGACTGAGCCTAGCGGAAGCTGACAAACAACGCTGATTGCGATCGCACGAGCAGTACTTGAGAACGGATCGTGACGAACATTTGCTCCTAGCAGCAGCCTCAAAAACAGCGCAGCAAGGCCACCTACATAAAATAAAGTGCCGAACCAACCCAGTGAGAGTAGCAAGTCCAATACTGCACTATCCAGCGTTACTTCTCCCGATCGCGTGACTCCTCCGGTTCCTCCACCAATAAAGCTAACCAACGCTTTCTTTAGCCAATATTCATAGATCTCTTGCCTTTCGATCGCACTAGTATCCTGCTCAAGATTGGAAAAGGTTTGCACTCGCGCATTAACAACTTCCGAAAATGGCTCCGCTGTTATCAGTGGTACAACACACAAAGCCATGATTGCAAAAGTAATCACCAGGCGGATTTGTAGACGAGGTTGAAGCGAGGGAAAGAGCAACAACAATCCAGTCGCCCAAATTAACCAGGCAGACCTTCCTTGAGAAAGTAGAAAGCTCAAGTAGCCAAAGACAGTCGCCACAGGCAGCCAGACTCCGCCATTGCTGAATAACAGTAATAATGCTGCTGCCATTGCAAATGCAAACACTCCTGGCGAATGCATCGTACTCCACACCCGGATCATCAATGGCTCTGGCCTTCCGAAGCCCAGCAATCCATTGTCAATCATGTGGGTTAGCCAATATTTATCCCACTCAGGAGCAACTAAATACTGAAAGACTCCGTATGCTCCTGCCAACAAAGTAAACCACAAAAATACCCTCTGCATATTTTGGCGATAGTCAAGATACATGCGCCAATTTACGAATAGGTGATGACCTAAAGAAATTGGTGTAAGCCACTCCAACAAACTGACTGAAACCGCAACGGGTGAAGCTTGAATTAAACCAATCAAGTAACCGTAAAACACAGCCGCAGTAGAAATTACAAACGGCAAGTTACCGACCTGCTTTGACCTGGGAAGATACTCGATAAACGTCCATAAAGTGATTAGCGTTACTAGATAGGGAGATAGCAGAATTGGACTAGGATCTGTAAATCCATTTTGAGAATCTGAAAGTCGTCTAATCACCGGAGTTAGAAACCAGATCCACCAGGTAAACCCAAGGTACAAAATTGGATAGCGGGCATATAAAAGAAGTCCTACCGCAAAAGCTCCTGCTGGAAAAGCAAGATTCAAGATTCTTCCCATGCCTGTCGCAAGACAGAGCAGAGTAAAACAAACAAACCCTAGAAGTGCAATCCATGCAACCGCAGGTTGAAAAATGCTAAAGAAGTTTTTTGGAAGACTGGCTTTATTCATTTGATTGCTACTGACTGCTACGATCGCGATTTGAAACTAATAGCTGTATGCTTGGCTGCTAACAAATCCCTGGAAAAGCAATTTATCGTCTAGAGAGCGAAAGTCTTTGTCTTAGAAAGCTCAGATCTTCTTGATTGATCACGAGGGAAGGCGGGCGAATTTTAAGAACGAGTGGAAAGCAGGTGAGAATGAAGAGCAATCGCGCAATTGTTGAACCCAATAATGCCAGACCCGCCCCAACCAATCCCAAAATTGGAATTAACCACAGCAACAGCGGGACGCTAATTGCCAGACCTGCACCTTGCAAAAGAGTCACAATTCCTGGTTTGCCCAAAGCCATGAATGCTTGCGCCAGCACTAATGTCGTTCCAGAGATGGCAACTTCGACGACAAGAATTTGAAGAACGGTTGTCGCTTCTGCAAACTCAGCCCCATACAGTAGCTCAATCAAAAACTGACCGAGAGCAATGATGACAACACCGAGTGCGAGCGTTAATGCCACTGTGATTCGCGCCGATCGCCCCGTAAGCGCGACCACTTCTTCGAGTGGACGGGCTGCCGCTTTGGGAAACAGAACCGCCACAATTGAATGCTGAAATACGTTCAACATTCGAGACAAACTGAGGGCAACCACATAAGTTCCCATCGCTGCCGGATCGAGAAAGCCAACCACCAAAACCTGATCAACCTGAAGCGCCAAAGCTCCAAGTAAATCGATCCCGTAGGCTCGTAAGCCATAGTTAATTAGCTGCTTAGAAGCTGCGCCGATTTTGTGCCAACGCGGTTTAAGCGTTTGCCACAGCCGCGTCAGCGTCCAAAAGAAGACAGGCACTCCATTCAGGGTGTAGGCCAACGAGGAAGTAAAGGGCGTTAGCGTTTCCGTAGCGGCCAGTCCAACGAGGGCAATTAGCGTAATCGCCGGAATGAGCAGCCGCAGTTGATTAGAAGCGGCAAAATCGCCTGTTGCTTCTAGGGCACCCAAAATAATGGTTTGCACCAGTGCGATCGGCGCAAACAGCATAAACCACTGGGCATAGCGGATTACCTCGTTTGAATACTGAGATAACCACCAAGGCATACAAACGACGCCCACTCCAATTGCCACGAGTCCTGCGCCCGTTCCAACCGTCAAAGCCGCTGCAAAAAGCTTGATTTATCTTCGGGGTGGCGCTTGAAGTTGTAAATCAAAGCGCTTGGCAGTCCGAGCGTCAGCATGTTGGCGAGAAACATGTACCACAAGATCATCGCTGCCTGTTCGCCTCGTCCTTCTGGACCAAGTGTGCGGGCGGTAATGATTCCGGTTGCGACATTGATGCCCAAAACCAGCACTCTTGCAAGCAGCGTTTGCACGGTTGCCGCTGCACCGCTGCGTCCTTTCAAGAGCCAGTTGAGACGGTTCAAAACATTGATCATAGCCACCGCAGGTTAGGAATCATCTCGCGATCGCACCGTCAGATTCAGCGCGATCGCAGGATCGGCAATCTGAGCTTTGGTTGAACTGCGGCTCAGTAAGCACCGAAGCCAGAAAAACCTTGGGAATCGTTCGCAGCAGCAGTTTCAAATCCCACCAGAGCGACCAGTCTTGCAGGTATTCGATGTCGCGCTGGTTGACGGCATCGAGATCGAGCAGAGTCGATCGCGCTTCCACCTGCCACGCTCCGGTAATTCCCGGCAGAGCATTGAGGCGACGCTGGGCATGGGGTTGAATCCGCACGGCGTCATACAGTGCCCAAGGGCGCGGTCCCACCAGGCTCATATCCCCACTCAAAACATTGATGAGCTGCGGCAGTTCGTCCAGACTCCAGCGGCGCAAACGGCTACCGATCGACGTCACACGCGGATCATCTTTGCGCTTGTGCAACTGTCCGGTTTGGTCGCCCATCACCTGATGGTGAAGCTGTTCAGCCTCCGAGATCATGGTGCGGAACTTGATGATCCGAAACAGCTTGCCGCGATGCCCGACGCGCCACTGTTTAAAAAAGATCGAGCCAGGTGAAGATTGGCGGACTAAGGCGGCGATCGCCAGCAGCAGCGGGCTGAGGATCAGCAACAGCACCAAGGCAGACAGGCGATCGATCAGGCGCTTGACCATCCAGCCCAAGCGCGATCGCTTCTGGGGCAGTTCGGCCATTGAAGGAATGCGGACATACACCTGTTTGCCTGTCTGTTCACCCAGGTCTGCCCAAAGCTTGAGGTCGGCTTCGCTGAGGTCAGGATCTAGGCAAATCGAGGTGACGGGTGAATGTTCCAGGCAGGTCTTCAGCCAGGGTTCGCTGTGCAGGGCGGGCAGGTAAAGCGAAGTGGACACTGGGCAGCCAACCAGCAGCTTCCCTTTGCGCCATTTCAGCTTGTAGGGCGATCGATCGGGCAGATCCAGAGCCGAGACTGGAGCAGTGGTGATAACGTTGGCAGCATTCATAAGGTTTGGTACCAGAATTTAGAAAAGGGTGGAGGGTAGTGCTTGAGCAGGGAAGGCTGGGCAACCCTGATGCAGGAATTGTTGCGCCGTATCCGATCGAAAGCAAAACCAAAATCGAGCATTAAATCGGTGAACTTAGCATTAGGACTATCTGCGACTTGGGGGAATGGATGCGCCGGAAACCTGACCGTTGTGACCGTTGTGACCGTTGTGATCGATCGCCTCCAGGTAAGGCTTGGGATAGCGGCGGCTGCCGTTTGCCACAATGCCCAGCACGTTCAACTGCCGTAGAGCAGCCGTCGCTTGAGCGAGTTCGGTTTGCGTGATCCGATCGAGCCGTCCCACCAAGACAGCACCCTGACAGCACGACGCCACTTCGATCGCATCCACGATTCCGATGACGGGCGGTGTGTCAACGAGAACCAGGTCGTACTGATTGCCAAACTGCGTCATCAAGTCGCGCATCCGGCGGGAACTGAGCAGCTTGACGGGATCAACTGGCTTTCTGCCCGCTGGCAAAACATCAATGCTGGTTCCAGAAATTGCCAGCTTTTGCGGGCGGGGCGGAGCGCCTTCGAGCGCCACTGTCAAACCTGGATCGTTCGGAATTTGCAGGCGATCGTGCAGGGTCGGTCGCCGCAGATCCGCATCGATCAGCAGGACGCGCTGGTGCAGTCTGGCCGCGCTGAGGGCAAGCCCAAAGGCAAAGGTGGTTTTGCCTTCTTGGGGCAAAGCAGACGTGATCACCAGCGATTTGAGCGTGGGACTTTGAAGCTGGATGTTTTTGTAAATTAAGTCGAGCGCTTCGCGGAACGGCATCCACTGAGCGGCTTCGATCAGCGAAATTTCGCTGCGGCGGAACGGGCGATAGCTGGACTGTGAGTCGATCGCCAACTCCGGCAGAATGCCCAAGAGCGGCGTTCCGGTTTGCTGATTGAGCAGGTCGGGCGATCGCACCACGCGATCCATCGCTTCGCGAATAAAAGCCGCCAGACCGCCCAAAAACAAGCCCGCCACCAGCCCAAGCGCCAGGTTCCGCACGGGACTGGGGCTAACTTTTTCTCCGGGCTGTGCGCCTTCGACAAGCTGC
>JAAUTJ010000084.1 GCA_012031475.1 Leptolyngbyaceae cyanobacterium SM1_3_5
CGGGATGGATTTTGCGTCAGGTTTGCAGCGGATTCGGCTGAGGCGGCAATCGCACGTCGCGTCGCTTCAAGACATCCCAGATTCGCAAGCCCCACGCGATCGACAGCAGCAGATAAACGCCCAGCAGATAGCCCAAGCCGTTCCACTTAACCGCAGGCGCGGCTCCCAAACAAATGCCCGCCCCAATCAGCCACAGCCCGCGCCGATCGCGATCGCGATTCAGACTCGCCAGCAGCCAGCCAGTGTCCCAGCAGGCCAAACAGAATCAAAAAGACGTTGATCAGACCGTAGCGCGATTCAACCAGAAACAGCCCATCGACTGCGACAAACAAGCCCGCCAGCAGCGCAAAACTGCGGCGATGCGAAAGCTCATAGGCGATCGCCGCCGTCACGATCGGAATGAACGACCCCACCAGCGCATCTAGCCAGCGGTAGCTAATCGGCGCGAGAAATAATCCGCTGAAGTCGTTTCTAACCGGACTTGCACCGATCGGCGTGTGGTCGGCAATCCAAATGCCGATCGCCAGAATGTAGGTACTCAAAGGCGGATGGCCTTCAAACAGCGGAATGCCTTTCAGGTAGTGGCTGGCAAATTTGGGAAAGTACACTTCGTCAAAGACGAGCATATTGAAGCGGCCTAATCCCCAAAAGCGCAGCGCCAAGGAGAACAGCAAAAGTCCCAGCAGTCCCAAAAGAAACCAGGGAATCGATCGATACCGTTCCGGGAACGCTTTGCGATCGCCACGATCGAGCTTGACGGCGCGATTGAATGCAGAATTTGTCATAAAGCAAGCTTGCTGATGCACGTCATCGGATTTCTAGACTAATCTGCATTCGACCAAGATGCACTGCGAGGCTGATTCTTCGAGGCTGATTCTTTGAGGCTGATTCTTTGAGGCTGATTCCATGCTGAATTGGGGAGGAATTGTGTTGTCGATCGCTTGACAGGTTTCCTCCGCATTTTGCACACTGTTAGTAAGCACATTTGCTTATTTATTTGCGACTGCGCGAATTGTTCGCTCAGACGAACGATCGCTGATCAGCTCGATCAACCGCGATGACGCAGATTTTCACCTCAGCGTGGAATCGCGATCGTAGCGTCTTGGAACGGTAGCGCAGTTATTGTAGCGCTCGACTCGCAACGGATTCCTTTAGTTTTTGGGTGGCAACATGCTTCCAGCCAAGGTCGTTTTCGCGTTGTTAATTTTGGCCGCACCGATTTACGTGGTGCTACATGCGCTGACGTTTGCACTGCCGCTGTATGTGCTGCTGCTGGGCATCGGAATTGGCTCGCTTTACCTTTGCCTGAGGGCAAATATGAATTTGGAAGAAGTGTTTCTCGTTTCGGCAGGCTTCATTGGCGGCGGCTGCACGATCGCAGGCTTGGCGATTGCGCCGCTACTCGTACAGATCATCGCGGCGATCGGGCTGTTCACCGTTTGGGGACGCTATCAGGTGGAAATGTAGACCGTTTTGACAGGCTGACGGCATATCTGGCTTTGCTTGGAGCCAGAATTCTCAGAAGCGTTGAGAGAATGTCACCGCTCGATTCCGGCTAAAAGCTGGCTGGCGCTTGATGCCCAACGGCTGTTGCCCTGCTGTGTGAAGAGATCACGAGCGAACTGCAAAACGCGCTGCGCTTCAGCCCTGTTGCCCTGCCGCAAAAAGACCAAAACCTGCGCCGTAGTAGGCGTTGGCGTAGTTGGCATTGGCCTGAGCCGATCGCCGGAATGCCGCCAGCGCCCCATCCAAATCATTTTGCTGCAAGCGAATTGCGCCCAAATTGTACAGCGCTTCCGGGTAGTCAGGATTGATGGCGATCGCCTGCTCAAAAGCCGTTTGTGCCTGCGCGGTTTGTCTCTGCTGGAGGTAGATTTCGCCCAGATGAAAGGCGGGTTCGGGCGCGTTGGGCTGAGTTGCTGAGCCTGCTGGAAGGCGGCGATCGCGTCCGGCCAGTTTTGCTGCCGTTGACGAACCAGGCCGAGATTGTAGTGGGCGAGGCCAAGCGTGTTGTCCAGTTCGATCGCCCGTTCCAGATAGTCGCTGGCCTGATCAAAATTGTTGCCCTCTAGCAGCGCCGCGCCCAAATTGGCATAGGCGAGGGCGAATCCGGGCTGCACCTGCGTCGCCTGATAAAACGCGCTGGCGGCTTCTTGAAGCTGACCTTGCTGCCTGAGCGCCAGTCCCAAGTTGTAGTGAGCCGGAGCCAGATTTGGATTGAGCGCAACGGCCTGACGAAACGCAGCGATCGCGTCAGGCAGCCGATTTTGCTGCACCAGCCGCAAGCCCGCATTCACCTGTTCTTCTGCCGACTGCGGATTGATCTGGACGGTCGGCAACGACTGCGCCCAGATTGGAGAAATCACGCTGCCGCTCAAAACCAACCCGATCGCCATCGTGATCCAACGCCTGCTCATGAATCTTCTCCTGCCACACAGTTCGCGTCCAAAACAACAAATCGCCGCAGCCGCAAGGCGGCACATTGCCGAATCGATCGCTGAAGAATGAGTTTTTCACCACGCTCCAACTGCTCGATCGCTGCGTCCGCCACCGTCTCGAATTGCTCCAGCCAGTCGCTATCGTCGATGTAGTCTACCTCAAAGGCATCGCGATCGAGTACAAAAAAATCCACGCCATACTGATTGATAAAACTCTTAACAATTTGCCGATCAGAACTGTATTGAGCCGTCAGTAAATCGATCGCCCGCTGTCGCATTTCTCGGTAATAGCCCATGTGATAGGGCAAGACATATTCTCGACCCACGAGAATCGATCGCTTGCTAAAGGTTGGAATGCTGTTCACTTCCTCGCTCAATGAGGCAATTAAAATATCTTTGGGCTGCTGAGCAAAGAACGCATACAGATTCGGAACACCTCCAATCAGTTGAGCATTTTCGCCAATAAACACGCTAGGAATTTGCGGCAGAATTAGCAGAATTGCTAGGAGAATTCCGCCGACTCGGAGGGCGATCGACTGCCAGCGCTTTTGCGATCGCACTGTCGCGCTCGATCGAGCAGTAAGGTGAGGACAATTCCGGCAGCGATCGCCATCAAAACTCGCAAACTGTGCTGCGTAAAGCGAGCCGGAACGTAGAGTTTTGGTAACAGCAAATGCGCCAGAAAAAACCAGCCCAGCGAAGCCAATAAAATATCGGTCAGCAGTCGAATTTGCTGTAGTTTCTCGACATCAAACCGTTTGCGCCAGTAAACAATCGGCAGCAGCAAACTGAGCCAAATCAGCGGCGGATCAGCCGACAGCGCCAAACCCGAATTTCCGGTCAGCCAAAACTGAAACGGATTCGGATTGAAAAACTGAGCGCGGCCATCCATGCCAAACTCAGGCATGACGCGCATTTCAGCAAGGCTGACAGGCGGAGCATACGCACCCAAATCAGGGCGAAACGCTAAGAGCAAAATCAGAGCGATCGCGCCACTCACCACCCACCAAACGTAGTCTTTTCGATTGCGACTGACGGTGATTCGACCTTGATTCCAGCCCAGCAATCGAACCGTCAGAATCCCGACTTCAACCAGAGCAAGCTGTGGATAAAAAACAGATTGAAGGGCGATCGCGCCTGTACAAATCAGCGGCTTTCGCTTCAGCAAATAGTACAGAAATGCTAGAAAAATTGGGTAGACAAACGATCGCGGTGTTGCCGTCACAATGTCATCTTCCAGCCACAAGCTCTGCATCAGAATGACGCTGGTGAGAAATGCGCCTGCCGGAATTTGAATCAGTTCGATCGCAATTCCAAAACAGTAAGCTCCAGCAATCACGCTTAGCACGAGGGGCAGAATCTTAGCTAGCAACAGCGGCTCAATGCCAAGCTGAGCAAACAAATAGTAGAACGCCTTGAATCCAGCAGGCGAAATTGTCTGAAAATATCCGGCGATCCAGTCATTTGGAAATAGTTCCGGATCGATAAACTGCTCAAACCAAACCACATGCTGCCGCACATCATCTTGAACCGCATACGGATGGCTAAGCGATCGCACCAGCGACACCACACCGAAATAGATCGGCAGCAATAAACTTAAGCCAAACCACAGCTTTACTCGCGATCGATAATGCATTGGGCATCCAGTAAAACGAGGTCATCTTGTTGCCAAACCGAGCAGCGATTGATCGATCGCCGCACGATCGGATTTCCGGTTTGCACTTCTGCGGCAGCGGGAAACTGTGATAGCCAGCGCGTAATCCGAATTTCGCCTGCGTTGTTGGCAGGAATGGGACGGGCAGCATAGCGGCGATCGAGCAGCCAAAAATCAACGCCGTATTGCTCAACAAATTCTCGAACTGTGGCGCGATTAGTTGAATATTGAGCGCGAATTAAATCATTCGTGCGCTGATAAATTTGTCCGTAGTAGCCTGTGTGATAGGGAATCGAATATTCGCGACTGGTGAGGATCGATCGCTTTGCAAAGGTCGGAATATTATCCGCTTCTCTGGCAACGGAGGCAATCATAATATCCTTTGGCTGTGTGGCTAAAAATTCGTACAAAGCGGGATATTGACCGATCGAAAATACTCGTGTCTGCTTCGGAAATTCCCACAAATAAGGCGAGAAAAACAGAATTCCGCTTAAAGTTAATGTTGCAATCAGAGCGATCGCCTGACGATTTTTGAATCGGCGCAGCAGGCCATCCAGCAAGACGATCGCTGCAATTCCACCGGATAACGCCGTGATTATCTGTAGCGTGTTTTGGCTGTAGCGACTGGGCAAATAAAGCGTAAACATGACCGCATGAGCCGCGAGAAACATGAAGAGCGAAACGATCGCCACCTGTCCCAAAACGCCGATTTGCTTCACCTGTTTGATCAGCGGAAATCGATCGGGCTGACGTCCCATCACGATCAGCAGCGGGACAGAAAGAATGCACAGCGGCATCACCCAGCGAAATAATCCAGTGCGTTCTTCCGTCAGCCAATATTCCCAAGGATTCGGAACAAATAGGCGAGTGCGTCCCTGCGCCTGAAACTCCGGCATCGTCTTGGCTTCCGCCACTGTGACAACGGGGCCAAATGGCGAAGATTCGATCGCATACGGCAGCATGACGACAAACGCAACGGCCAGCCCGATCGCCACCATGCGGAAATTTTCTCGCCGCAGTTTGAAGCCGTTTTCCCAGCGAATTAATTGCAGCAGCAGCACTCCGGACATAATGAAGACAAGCTGCGGATAAATCAGTCCTTGAAGCGCGATCGTAATCAGTAAAGGAATCAGTGAACGCTTCAGCAGGTAATACAGAAATGCGAAAAACAAAGGATAAACAAATGCTCTGGCAATTCCGGACACGAGATCATCTTGCAGCCACAAATTCTGATTGAGTAAAAGCGTTGAAACAAAAGCAGCGATCGGCAAATTCAGCAGTTGCAAAGCCACGCCGAAACAGTAGATCGTTGCGACCAAAGCTAAGACAAAAGGCAGAATTTTACTAAACAGCAACGGATCGATTCCCAGCGCCGCCCCAGCCTGATAAATTGCCGCATATCCAGTTGGCGCAGTGGACTGGAAATAGTCTGCAATTAAATCATTAGGGAAACAGTTCCGGATCGAGAAATCGCCGCATCCAAAACACGTGTTGCCTTGCATCATCTTGGACAACATAGGCACTGCTAAACGCAATTCTTGATCCTAGCCAAGCATAAACCGTCGCAAAGGTTAGACTCAGCCAAAACCAAAACGACGTCTGTGCTTTGCTGGCGCGATCGATCAAAACAGAATGCAGCATGGCAATCGGGCACAATTGGCAAGTTTTAGTGTCTCATACAGGGGGGTGTCGGGTGTCGGGTATCGGCCAGAGGGGGCGATCGCGGAGTGATTGGGCTTGTTCTGCTGCGCCGTCTTCTGCACAACGGTAGCCCACCCAGCCAGTTGCCGACACCCGATACCCGATCCCTGACACCCGACACCCAAAAACACCCGACCCCCAAAAATCCGGTAGACTTTAGGGCGATCGGCGTGAGGAATCGAGATGCACAACTGGAAGTCACTGCAACGAGGCGCGATCGCGAGTTTGCTCGTGCTGCTGATTGCGGCGGGCGTCGTTTTGCGGTTGTCAATCTCGATCGCAAAGTTTACTGGGCGGACGAAGCCTACACCTCACTGCGGATTTCCGGCTTTACCGAGCGCGAATTTATCCGCGACATCTATACGGGCGATCGCGTCACCGTTGCCGATTTGCAGCGCTACCAGCATCCAAACGCCGAAAGAACCTGGGCAGATGCGTTCCGCGCCTTTCGCGGCAATGCCGAACATTCGCCGCTGTATTTCATCCTGGCGCGATCGTGGGTGCTGACGTTTGGCAGTTCGATCGCCACGATTCGGACGCTATCCGCCTGCATCAGTCTGTTCGCTTTTCCCGCGCTTTATTGGCTGTGTCAAGAACTGTTTGCCTCGCGCACAATCAGCATTATTTCCCTGGCTTTTCTTGCCGTTTCACCGCTGCATATTTTGTATGCTCAAGAAGCACGGCAGTACAGTTTGTGGACGGTGGCGACGCTGTTTTCCTGTGCGGCTTTGCTGTGGGCAATGCGGACACAAACTCGCCGCAGTTGGATAATTTTTGCGCTGTCGATCGCGCTGGGTTTCTATTCGCATTTGCTGTTTGGTTTGGTGGCGATCGCGCAGGCCACTTACGTTTTTTTGTCAGGAAAAAGGTCGCAGTCGCAATGCACTCGCCTATGTGCTGAGTACGATCGCCGGATTCATTTATTTGTGCCCTGGCTCACCGTTGCCTTCATGAATTTGGAGCGCATTCAGCGCACAACTGCCTCGCTCAATCTGCGTCAATCGCTTTCCTATGTGTTCGATCGCTGGTTTTGAATCTCAATCTTGTGTTCGCCAATCAGGATTTTGGTTCCGCCAATTTGATTTTGGTTTGCATTGCGATCGCTGCTTTGTGGTTTCTCTGGGGCAGTTCATCTCGACTCGTTTGGCTGGTGATGCTGCTGGTTGCCGTCACGAGTTTGCCGCTGGCCTTTCCCGATCTGATTTTGGGCGGACAGCGATCGCTGCGGGTGCGCTACCTGATTCCTTGCTACATGGGGCTGCAACTTGCGATCGTTTATTTTTTGACGACTTTGGCGACACGCTCGACAAGTTGGAAAAAGGCGATCGGGCGGCTTCTTTTAGTTGCTTTGCTAGCAGCAGGTTTGCAGGGCAGTTTGCTCAGCATGAATGCTGAAACCTGGTGGAACAAAAGCCGCGTCCGCACTGCGTTTTTTCCGCCTGTTGCTGACATGATCAATCGAGAAAGACGCCCCCTCGTAGTGAGTGATGCTGCCCCGATCGATCTGCTTTCTTTCAGTCACGAACTCAAGCCATCTACCCGACTTCAGCTTTCTCGAACTCCTGCCGATATTCGTATTGGCAGGCGCGTCAGACGAGTCTATTTGTTCAATTCTTCTGAGCAATTGCGAAATCGCTTAATGCGCGTTTATGGCTTTCGTGCGACACCCCGATATCGAGACGGAACGCTAGTCCGACTCTGGCGACTCGATCGCCGCCTACCGAATTGATGCCCGCCAATCTGTTCGGCAATGCTGATAAAACTTCTCTAAAATTGAAGGATGAAAACTGCTATTCTGCCGCCTTTTTTACTGCTCGATCGACTTTTGCAAGATTGGCTGCTGGAGGATATTGGACGCGGCGATCGCACCACCCAATCGCTCCTCCCCTCGCATCAAATCGGACAGGCTCGCTGGATTGTCAAAGAGCCGGGGATCATTGCCGGACTGCCGATCGCCGCACGAGTGTTCAGTCTGCTCGATTCGCAGGTGAACTTTCGATCGCTCGTGGCAGAAGGTCAGTGGTGCGATCGCGGCATGGCGATCGCGGAGATCGACGGCTCTCTTGCCGCACTGCTCACCGGGGAGCGAGTTGCGCTAAATCTCGCCATGCGCTTGAGCGGCATCGCCACAGCGACTCACAAATACGTCGAGCAAATTGCCGATCTGCCTGCTCAACTGGTCGATACGCGCAAAACTACGCCGGGACTGCGAATTCTGGAGAAGTACGCCACGCAGGTCGGCGGCGCAACCAATCACCGCATGGGCTTGGACGACGGGGTGATGATTAAAGACAATCACATCGCGGCAGCGGGCGGCATTGCCCCTGCGATCGCCCAAGTCCGCGCCCAACGTTCCCTATCCGCTCACGGTCGAAGTCGAAACCGAAACGCTCGCGCAGGTCGAAGAGGCGATCGCCCATCGCGCCGACATTATTATGCTGGACAACATGCGATCGATCGGATGGCGCAGGCCGTTCAGCAGATTCGAGCCGCCAGCGATCGCACCAAAATCGAAGCGTCGGGCAACATTACGCTGGAAACGATTCGAGCAGTGGCGGAAACGGGCGTGGACTACATTTCTAGCAGTGCGCCAATCACGCGATCGACTTGGCTCGACCTCAGCATGAAAATTTTGTAAAGGTTGCGATCGAAAGCCTTCTATAATCACTAGATAGCATCCTTCAAAGCAACAACAAGCTAGCTGTACCCGTTCTTTTTGCCGAATATGAATTCTACGATCGCCCAACTCAAAGCACAGCTAGAAACCGCTTTAATTGCCGCTTTTGGTACAGATTTAGCCGGAGTTGATCCGGTTCTAGTTCCCGCTAGTAATCCCAAATTTGGCGATTACCAGGCGAATGTTGCTTTGTCGCTAGCGAAGAAGTTAGGGCAAGCGCCGAGGGCGATCGCTGAACAAATTGTGCAGCAGCTCAACGTCGCGGAAATTTGCGAACCGCCGACCGTTGCAGGTCCCGGCTTTATCAATTTGCGGTTGAAAACCAGCTATTTGGAAGCGCAGCTTAAAGCCATTCAAAATGATTCGCGATTGGGAATTGGGGCGATCGAAAACCCTCAGCGAATCATTGTCGATTATCCCAGTCCCAACATTGCCAAAGAAATGCACGTTGGGCATTTAAGAACCTGCTTCATTGGTGATTGTTTCGCCCGAATTTTGCAATTTTTGGGACATGACGTCATCGGAATTAGTCACGTTGGTGATTGGGGAACGCCATTTGGAATGCTGATTGCCTACCTCAGAGAAGCATTTCCCGAAGCATTAACCGAGTCAAGTTTAGACTTGGGCGATCTCGCCACGTTTTACCGTCAGGCGAAAAAGCGCTTTGACGAAGATCCAATCTTTCAAGAAGCAGCAAGGCAGGCCGTTGTTGATTTGCAAGCAGGCGATCAAGACACCTTGAAAGCCTGGAAAATTGTTTGCGATCTATCCAATCGCACAAACCAAAAGCTATTCGATCTAGTGGGACTGCTGCCTTTCACCAATCGCGGCGAATCGTTCTACAATCCCTTTCTAGCTGATGTGATTGAAGAACTCGACAAGCTAGGATTGCTGGTCGAAAATCAAGGCGCAAAATGCGTTTTTTCTGGAAGGATTCACCAACAAAGAAGGTGATCCGCTGCCGATGATTGTGCAGAAATCAGACGGCGGCTACAACTATGCCACAACCGATCTCGCGGCAATTCGCTATCGCGCCAATGTGGACAAAGCCGATCGCATTATCTATGTTGTTGGAGCCGAACAAACCAATCATTTCGTCCAAATTTTTCAGGTCGGAAAACGCGCAGGCTGGATTACGCCCGATCGAGAATATGTGCATACGCCGCTTGGCTCGGTATTAGGAGAAGATGGCAAAAAACTGAAAAGTCGATCGGGTGAAGCCGTCCGTTTGCAGGATTTGTTGAATGAAGCGATCGATCGTGCCCGCATCGATCTGGAAACGCGACTACAAGCAGACGATCGTCAGGAAACCGAAGAATTTATTTCACACAATGCTCAAGTGGTCGGAATTAGCGCGATTAAATATGCCGATTTGAGTCAAAATCGCACCAGCAGCTATGTGTTTAGCTATGACAAAATGCTGGCCTTGCAGGGCAATACTGCGCCCTATATGCTGTATGCCTATGTGCGGACGCAGGGAATTAGCCGCAAGGGAAATATTGATTTTGAGCAGGTTGGAGCAGATGCGCCGATCGTTTTGAAAGAAGAAACGGAATTAGCGATCGCCAAGCATTTGCTTCAGCTTGATGAAGTGTTGGCTGAAATTGAACAAGATTTGCTGCCGAATCGCTTGTGTCAATACTTGTTTGAACTGAGCCAAAAGTTCAATCAGTTCTACGATCGCTGTCCGGTTCTGGACGCGGAAGAACCTTTTCGCACTTCGCGCCTAATTGTTTGCCATCTGACTGCTCAAACTATCAAACTCGGCTTATCCTTATTAGGAATTCCGGTTCTAGAACGGATGTAGTTCCAGAATCGATCGCAACCTCAAAAGATAAAAATCAAATGTCTAACGTGATTGTTCAACTTCTCGTGATTGGGTTTGTCGCAGGCATTGCAGGCGGCATGTTTGGGATTGGCGGCGGCGCGATTATGGTTCCGGCAATGGTGCTGCTGATGGGCATGGATCAAAAGTTTGCGACAGGCACTTCTTTGGCCGCGCAAATTTTACCGATCGGCATTTTGGGCGCAGGTGTTTACTACAAAACGGCAATCTCAGCATTCGCGATGCGATTTTTATTGCGCTGGGTCTGCTGGTCGGAAATTTATTCGGCGCACTCTTTGCCAATCAGCCATTTATCAGCAGCGCCATCATGAAAAAGATGTACGGCGTTTTCTGCTGGTGATTGGTTTTCGCTACTTGCTGTACCGCTAAGGCTGGATCAGCTTCAGGTATTCCTGATCGGTAATGATTTCTTGGACGCTTTCGAGGCGATCGAGAAACACCAATCCGTCTAAATGATCGAGTTCGTGCTGAAAAATTCGGGCGACAAAATCGGTCAGTTCTTGTGTTTGAAGCTGCCCGTTTGGGTTGAGATATTCCACCTCAATCGACTGGTAGCGCGGAATCAAACCGCGAATGCCGGGAACGCTGAGACATCCTTCCCAATCTTTTCCCATCTCGTCCGAATGGCTGACCAAGCGCGGATTGATCATCGGCGTTGGCTGCATTTCTGGCGCGTTGGGATAGCGCGGATTCGGACGAGAGGCAACGATGAATAGACGTTTGGAAACGGCAACTTGCGGCGCGGCAATTCCCACACCGTTCGACTGCTGCAAGGTCGCCATCAGGTTTTCAATTAAAGTTGCGATCGCCGGATCGTGAACGGAATCGATCGCCGTTGCTGACTGCCGCAAAATTGCGTTGCCAAGCTGAATGACCGGAAGAATTTCTGTCATTTTGAACGCAAGTTAGTTGGACGGTAAAGCACCCGGTTTCACGGCGATCGTTTGCGTCTGTCCGCCGCGCCGAATTTCAATTTGTAAGGTGCTGCCGACCTGCGTTCCTTCCACAATCCGCTGCACTTCTTCAGATTTGGTGACGGTTTGCCCGCCAACTTTGCGAATCACGTCTCCCGGTTGCAGTCCAGCTTGGGCAGCGGGCGAGTTGGGAGCCACGCCAATCACCAAGACGCCAGAATCTTCCTGCACCTCGATCGGGCGGTTGGGCTTGTTGTTAAGCTGCTCTTTCAGTTCCGGCGTCAAGGTTGCCATTTGAACGCCAAGGTAGGGATGCTGAACGCGGCCTGTCGAGATCAGTTGGTTGGCGATTCGCTGGGCAGTGGCGATCGGAATCGCGAACCCCAAGCCCTGTGCGCCACCGATGATCGCCGTGTTCATGCCGATCACTTGACCCTGCTCGTTCAACAAGGGCCGCCGGAGTTGCCCGGATTGATCGCGGCATCGGTCTGGATGAATCCGACGCGGCGATCGGCCACGCCAATTTGGTCGCTGGTGCGGCCTGTAGCGCTAATGATTCCGGCGGTGACGGTGTTGTCGAGTCCCAAGGGATTGCCGATCGCGATCGCCCACTGGCCGGGGCGCAGCGCAGTC
>JAAUTJ010000085.1 GCA_012031475.1 Leptolyngbyaceae cyanobacterium SM1_3_5
CGCAGCGTCCCGTTCCGAATCTGAATTTCGTCTATGTCGATCCCCTTGGCTGGGTGTATGACTGGTCGCAGGAAGGCAAAAAGGCGCACTGGGACGTGCATCTGCACTATTACCTGTGGCAGATTTGGGCGTATTTCACGGCGCGATCGCTCCTGCCGCAACTCCACTTTGATCTGGTGCATCACGTCAGCTACGTCAAATACTCGAATCCCAGCTTTTTGTCGCTGCTGTCGATCCCCTTCGTCTGGGGGCCAGTCGGCGGTGCAGAATCCGCCCCCAAATCCTTCTGGCAGGACTTCAGCACTCGCGCCAAAGTCTACGAAGTGCTGCGGGCGGTGTCGCGCTGGGTGGGCGAAGCCGATCCGTTTGTGCGGCTGACGGCCAAGCGTAGCGCCCTCACTTGGGCAACGACCGAGGACACGGCCAGCCGAGTGCGCCAGTTGGGAGCCAAAAACGTCCGCGTTCTGATCGAGTCTGGGCTGCGGCAAGAAGAGATCGATCGCCTGATGCAGTATCCCCTGCCAGAAACCGCTGCGATTCGGTTTATCAGCTTGGGGCGACTGCTGCACTGGAAAGGCTTTCATCTCGGCTTGCGGGCGTTTGCGGCAGCGGGAATTCCCAATGCGGAATATTGGGTGGTGGGCGATGGACCGGAGCGCGATCGCCTCGAACGCCTTGCTGCCGATTTGGGAATTGCCGATCGAGTCAAGTTTTGGGGCAGAGTCGATCGCGATGAAGGACTGACCAAACTAGGCGAAAGTCACGTTTTGGTGCATCCCAGCCTGCATGATTCGGGCGGCTGGGTTTGCCTGGAAGCAATGGCGGCGGGTCGCCCGATCGTCTGTCTCGCCCTCGGTGGCCCAAATGTGCAGGTGACACCCGAAACCGGATTCAAAATTCCGGCTGATCATCCCGATCAGGCGGTGCAAGAACTCGCCCAAGCGATGAGCCGCCTCGCGCAGAATCGCGACCTGCTGAAACAGATGGGACGGGCAGGACAGCAACTCGTTCAAACTCGCTATCGCTGGGAGGCGAAAGTGCGATCGCAAGTCGAGCAGTATGACCCGCTTCAACCGAGTCCAGCCACGTTCGAGCCGCAGCCCGCTGTCCCTAGCTCAAATGTGTCCAACTCGAATGTGTCCAACTCGAATGTGTCCAACTCGAATGTGCCAAACTCAAAAACGATCGGGCTGTAAGCTTCTACCTCTAGCGTTTCGATCCCCATGCGAATTTTGATGGCTCATAACTTTTATCAGCAGTTTGGCGGCGAAGATCAAGTCTTTTTGGATGAATCCGAACTGCTTGAACGGCAAGGCCATTCGGTCTGGCGCTACACCCTGCACAACGATCGAATCAAAACCGCTCAACCCCTCGCCATCGCAGGCCAAACGATTTGGAATCACCAGGTTTATCAAGAAATTCGATCGCTGATTGGTCAGCACCAAATTCAGGTTGCTCACTTCCACAACACATTTCCGCTGATTTCTCCGGCTGCCTACTACGCCGCCAAAGCAGCAGGCGCGATCGTCATTCAAACCTTCCACAACTACCGCCTGCTCTGCCCGAACGCTTTGTTTCTGCGAGACGGGCAGCTTTGCGAATCCTGCTTAGGAAAATTTCTGCCGCTGCCCGGTGTGCAGCACGGCTGCTATCGCAACAGCAAAGGGGCAAGCGCCGCCGTTGCCGCAATGCTGGCGACGCATCGTCTCGCCCAAACCTGGACTCGTCAGGTCGATCGCTACATTGCCCTGACTGAGTTTGCGCGACAGAAGTTCATTTCCGGCGGCATTCCGCCCGAAAAAATCGTCGTGAAGCCGAATTTTGTGACGCCCGATCCCGGATTGGGTGCGGGATCGGGGGGGCTACGCGCTGTTTGTGGGGCGATTGGCGGAAGAGAAGGGGGTTGATCTGCTGCTGGCCGCTTGGCAGCAGTTGAATGGCAAGCTGCCGCTGAAAATTGTTGGGGATGGTCCTTTGGCCGATCGCGTCGCGGCCAGCGTAGAACAAGTACCCGGTGTGGAATGGTTGGGACGCCTGCCCACCGAAGCCGTATATGAATTGATGCGTGGAGCGATCGCGCTGGTGTTTTCCTCAAAGTGGTACGAGGGACTGCCCCGCACGGTGATCGAGTCGTTTTGCCGCTGGAACTCCAGTGATCGCGCCCAATTTAGGAGCGCTGTCCAGTCTGATCACGCCGGGAGAAACGGGACTGCATTTTCAGCCCGGAAGCGTCGAGGATTTAGTCGCCAAGGTTGAGTGGGCGATCGATCATCCCGAAATCTTTGCCCAAATGCGCCAGCAGGTTCGGACTGAATTTGAAACGAAATACACGCCCGATCAAAGCTATCAACAACTTGTAGACATCTACACTCATATTGATTTGGCGAAGCCGACTGTTCAATCAGTTGATAGCTCAAAACCTAGAAGCAAAAGCTCGTTCATTCAACAAAAGACGACAGGTAAACTGATGAAAACAAAGCTTTTTCTGACCGTAGCTATCTCGCAAAAGGACAGTCGCAAGATGCAATTTTGTATCCCTTTTGGGAAGAGCCTGCGGAGAGTCCCGATTCTCCGCGAGATGCTTCTTGGGGCAGAGCGTTTGATCACTATCTATCAATGGCACACTCATTCTTTCAGATGTCGTCTCTAGAAGATGCAGATCTAGTGGTTCTGCCTGCGAACTGCGAAGGCATTTTTGATCCAGCCGCTCAGACTTTAGCTGCTCAGCTTGCGGTTCAAGCAAAGCAAGCCGGAAAGCCGCTGCTCGGATTCTTCTATGGCGATCTTTCACATCTCGAATTACCGATCCAGTGCGATTTGCTGTTTCGGAATTCACTGTATGGCTCAACTCGCAAATCATCCGACTTTGCTTACCCTGCTTGGAGCATAGATTTTACGGAAAGATACTTTCAAGGTGAAGTTCCAATTCGGCAAAAACGTTCCAAGCCAGTTGTGGGATTTTGCGGTTTTATCGGTAATAACAACCTGAAGCTTTACGCGAAGCGTTTTATTTATACTGTGAATCGATCGCTCAAAAGAAAAACCGTCCCGCCCTATTTTGCAGGTCAAATCCTTCGTAGAAAAGCCTTGTCAATCCTGTCAGAAAGCGCATTGGTCGATACGAACTTTATTTTTCGCGATCGAATGGGGCTGTTTAGTGAAGGTTTAGCGACGCGAGAGCAATTTAGACAGGTTTTTGTCAAAAATATGGCAGAGAGTGATTACATCTTTTGTTGTCGAGGATATGGAAACTACTCGTTCCGCTTCTACGAAGCGTTGTCTTCTGGAAAAATTCCGGTCTTTGTCAATACTGACTGTGTTCTTCCCTATGATTTTGAAATTGACTGGAAAAATACTGCGTTTGGCTTGATGAGAAAGAGATCCCACTGATCGCAGAAAAAGTTGCTGAGTTCCATGACAAACTCACAGACCAAGAATTCATCGACTTACAGCACGAGTGCCGAAGAATTTGGCAAGAAAAACTTTCCCCAGAAGGGTTTTTCTCAAACTTATATCGCCATCCACCACTCGCAAAAGCTCGGAGCTAGGGTCAGTATTAGTGATGCTTAGAATGAGTCGCTGCAATAACAAAGCATTCCAAATAGAACTTCAGCAGCGCGATCGACCGTGATTGTCTCTGACAGCTATAAGCTCCAGTCTATCGACTCGATCGCTTAAGTCTAGGGTGAAGTAAAAGACGGGCTGCGCCAGTTTTTGCAACTGCTAAATGGCATTTCTTCACACAATGCCATTTAGCAGTTGCCTCAGATTTTGGCTTTGGCAACCTTGTACTGAGAATGGTGCATCTCAGTTGACCTGCTCAGTCAACCTAAAGCTGCTTCACTTCGGAAACAAGCTGCGCGACCACATCGCGGGCACTGCCAAACATCATCATCGTTTTGTCATGGAAGAAGAGATCGTTCTCGACTCCGGCAAAGCCTTTGCTCATGCCGCGCTTGATCACGATCGTATGCTGCGCCCTGTCCACTTCCAGAATCGGCATTCCGTAGATCGGGCTGTCCGTGCTGGTGCGGGCGGCAGGATTGACGACATCGTTTGCGCCGATTACCAAGGCGACATCGGTGCGATCGAATTCCGGGTTAATGTCGTCCATGTCGTAAAGCTGCGGATAGGGCACGTTTGCCTCAGCCAGCAAAACGTTCATATGTCCCGGCATTCGTCCCGCGACGGGATGGATCGCGTACTTGACATCCACGCCCAAGCGCTCAAGCTGGTCGGCCAGTTCGCGGACGGCGTGTTGTGCCTGTGCGACCGCCATGCCGTAACCGGGAACGATCACGACCGATCGCGCATAGCCCAACATCATTGCGCCTTCTTCGGCATCGATCGATTTGGCAACGCGCTCTTCCATTGCGCCCGCTGTCGCGCCCGATTTAGCTTTGGCTTTGCTGAAGGCGCTAAAGAGGACGTTGGTGATCGATCGATTCATCGCCTTACACATAATCTGCGTCAGGATGATCCCCGATGCGCCAACCAGTGCGCCGGAATGATCAGCATATTGTTCATCAGCACGAATCCGGCTGCACTCGCGGCCAAACCCGAAAATGAGTTCAAGAGCGAGATCACAACGGGCATATCCGCGCCGCCGATCGGAATCACGAACAGAACGCCCAGCAAAAGGGAAATTCCGGTCAGTGTCAGGAAAATCGTCAGATTGTGGGGATCGGTAATCAGGTAGGCGCTGCCGACCAGAAAGACAAGGACGATCGAAATATTGAACGGTCGCTGAAACGGAAACGTGATCGGTGATCCGCCAATTAGCTCTTGCAGTTTGGCAAAGGCGAGCAGGCTTCCGGTTAAGGTGATCCCGCCGATCAGAACGCTCAAGATCATCGTGATCGTGTTGTCGATCGGCACGGATTCGTTGCTGTTCAGCAAGCGCCAAAATTCGCCCATTGCGATCAGCGTGGACGCGCCGCCGCCCAAACCGTTCAGCAGACCGACCATCTGCGGCATCGCGGTCATTTCGACCTTGTAGGCCATGATCGCGCCCAAAACCGAACCGATTGCGATCGCCAGCAAGATCATTTCGTAGTTCAAAACCTGCTGATCGAGCAGCGTTGCCACGATCGCCACCAGCATTCCGATCGCTGCGATCAAATTGCCGTTACGGGCAGTCGCAGGCGATCCCAATTTTTTGAGACCGACAATGAACAGCGCGGATGCGACGAGGTAGCTAAGCTGAATTCCAGTTGGCAAAAATCGCTCATGCTTTCACCTCTTTTTTCTTAAACATTTGCAGCATTCGATCGGTGACAAGAAATCCGCCCACGACGTTGACCATTGCCAGAATCACGGCAATAAATCCAAGAATGACGGTGATATTCCAGTCGCGATCGCCCGCCACCAAAAGCGCACCCACAACCGCGATCCCAGAGATCGCATTCGAGCCGGACATCAAAGGCGTGTGCAACGTCGGCGGCACTTTGTTGATTACTTCAAAACCGACAAATGATGCCAACGTAAACACAACCAGTCCGGCAATTAATCCTTCTGCCATGCGGAAAACCTCTTTCGTAAAATTTGATTTGTGTGGCGATCGAGCTAGTTTGCAACAGCCAGTGCTTCGAGGGCTTGGCGGACGCGATCGCTGCGAATTTGGCCTTCATGCGTCACGCAAGCGCTGTTGATGATGTCATCGGCAAAGTTAAGCTGCAAAGCGTTGTCTTTGACGAGATACTGCACCAGCGTTAAACGTTTTTGGCAAACATTTGGCTGGCGTGGACGGGCAGCGTGGCGGGCAGGTTGATGGGGCCAATCACGGTAACGCCATGCGCCACAATGTCTTTGCCCGCTTCGGTACAGGCGCAGTTGCCGCCCTGATCCGCCGCCAGATCGACAATCACCGATCCGGGTTTCATCTGGGCAACCATTTCCTCGGTGACAAGTAGGGGTGCTTTTCTGCCGGGAACCTGTGCGGTTGTGATGATCACGTCGGCAGATTTGACGTGCTGCGTGACGATTTGGCGCGATCGCTCCTTGGCCGCCTCCGACAGTTCCTTTGCATAGCCGCCCGCCGCTACGGTGTCCTCATCGAGCGACACATCGACAAACTTCGCACCCAAGCTTTGCACTTCTTCTTTCACCGCAGGCCGAATGTCAAAGGCTTCCACGACGGCTCCGAGACGGCGGGCAGTGGCGATCGCCTGCAATCCTGCTACGCCTGCGCCCATCACGAACACTTTGGCGGGGGCGATCGTTCCGGCTGCGGTCGTCAGCATCGGGAAGAACTTGGGCAGCGCGGCGGCGGCGATCAAAACCGCTTTGTAGCCAGCGATCCCCGCCTGAGATGAGAGCGCATCCATGCTTTGAGCGCGGCTGGTGCGCGGAATCATTTCTAAGCTGAAAGCGGTGATGCGGCGATCGGCCAGTCGTTGCGCGACGATCGGATTGCCCAGCGGATTGAGGAAGCTAATCAAAGCTGTACCTTCGCGCAGCAAATTGACTTCCCATTCCTGCGGCGGGTTCACCTTAGTCAGCAAATCGGCTTCGTACCAGAGCCAGCCGCGATCGTCGCTGACCGTTGCGCCCGCTGCCAGATAGTCAGAATCGCTGAATTCCGCGCCGACTCCTGCGCCCGCTTCGACCAAAACCTCGTGGCCTTGCTTCACCAGTCGGGCAACCGTGTCGGGAATCAGGGCGACCCGACGCTCTCCCATTTCAACTTCTTTTGCGACCGCTATTTTCATGAATTCTCCTAATGACTGCAAAGGGGGATGCGCGATCGAACGCAATAATGAATTAAACGAGCAGCAATCCGCTTTCACTCACCGTTCGACGCCAAAAATAAAGCATCAAACCATTTTGATCGAATGCAAATTGACGCTGAATTCACGTTAATTTACACACGAAACAGATTGATGCTGCTAGACGAATTGAGATGCCAAGCAAAGCGATCGAATGGAATGGGCGCGAATTGGCATCGTTGAAAAATTGCCTTGCTGTAGTGCAGGTTACTGTCGCATCCTAAAGCAATCTTTTTGCTGCGGTGCTTGTCTTTAACTTGTCTTATGATTTCTCCCCAATGTTTTCAATTGCTGCACAAAAGACAACATACAAGTTTGCAATTGTTATTGAAACGGTCGATCGATCGAAAACATCTGCAACAAACCACAGCATTTCTTATTTCTTGAGTAAGATTTAATCAGTTCTGTGCAGTGATGCTTGCAGCGCGATCGCTGCAAACCACCGACGTTTCCAGAAGCGGGCACTTTTTTCGATCGGTTTGCGTCGCGATCGTCATCTCACTAAAGCGACTGCTGCGGAACTCAACAATCCTGCTAGAGTCAGTAACAGCTAGTAAAGATTCGTAAATACAACTCGATTTCACGCGATCCCCGACACAGAAATATGGTTGCTCTAGGAAAATCCGCCCGTGTGTTCTCCGCTTTCGCCCTTGCAGGCTGTCTGGCTACCAGCCTCGCGCTGCCCAGCCTCGCCCAAGGTTTGCCAGGACTGACGATTTTTAGCGGCATCGATCGCGAAAATCAGCTTGGCTATCGGCTCGATAATTCCGGTCGCCCCAGCGTCCGCGATCGCTATCGCCTCCGCATTACTCCCGAAAAAATGACGCTGGCCGTTGCCCAATTGTCGATTACCTACCCTGTCACGTTTGAGGGCACGTTTGATCCCGATCGCGTTGAAGTGCGCGTTGGTGGTGATGAGATTGCGCTTGATGAAGTCGAGTGGGATCAGGAAAATCGTGTTATCAACATCGTTCCGGTTGAACCGATCCCCGCAAGAACGCGAGTCGAGGTGCGCCTGTCGAACGTCCGCAATCCAATTCGCGGCGGTACGCACTACTTCAATGCAATGGTGCGATCGCCCGGAGATCTGCCGATGCTGCGCTACGTGGGAACCTGGATTGTCAGCATTGGCGAACAGTAAGTTTCGGCAATTCACCAAATTTTAGATTGGGAATTCAGCATTTGAATTCCCATTTTTTGCAAGGGACGCTGATCGCACGGATCGATCGCCTCTTCTACCACTGAAGAATTTGCGGTAAGATTATAGACTGTGACTTTTTGCTGATGATCCTACTGGAGTAGACCAATGACCAAGCGCACCCTAGAAGGCACAAGCCGCAAGCGCAGAAGAAAATCTGGCTTTCGTGCCCGAATGCAAACCGCGACCGGACGGCGTGTGATTCGCGCTCGTCGCCGCAAGGGTCGGGCAAGACTGTCCGTATCCGGCTGATGCAGCTTGCGGCATTGACCTCGTGCTGCCCAAAATTCATCGGCTGAGGCAGCGGCGAGATTTCACCTGGGTCTACCAAAAAGGAATTCGTCGCTCTAGCCTCCATTTAACTTTGCGAGGCCTGAAGCTGCGCGGCGATCGCTCAGTTTCTCCCACGCGATTCGGCATTTCCATCAGCCAAAAAGTCAGCAAAAGAGCCGTCGATCGCAACCGCATCAAACGGCAAATTCGCGCTGCTTTGCGCCTGCTTTTACCCAAGATCAAATCCGGCTGGTACTTGGTGATTGTCGTTCAACCGCAAGCGATCGAGTGCGATTACCGTCAATTTCTGCAAGAATTAGAGCAGTTATTGGAAGACGCAGAGGTTTTGAATGGCGATTAAAGAGGAAGTCTACTACGAAGGCGGCCCCCACGTTGGCGACTTGATTTTCAACTTGCTAATTGGAATGACTGTCATCGGGTTGCCGCTTACGTTCGGCGCGATCGCACGGGCTTTGTGGCTGCGCTATCGGATTACCGATCGCCGCATTTCGGTCACGGGCGGCTGGCAAGGGCGCGATCGCTCAGACATAATCTACTCTGAAATCGTCAAGGTGGTCACGGTTCCACGCGGCCTTGGGCTGTGGGGCGACATGGTTGTGACGCTGCGCGACGGTAGCCGTTTGGAGTTGCGATCGATGCCGCGCTTCCGCGAAATCTACGACATCATCAACGAAAAACTGTCTGCACGGGCACAAAAAGCCAGTGGTTCCATCGGCACACAGCCGTAATATCCACACCCGATCGCGATTCGGCTGAAAGTGCAGTTTGGTAGGGCGATCGGATACATTAGATTTGCACCAATAGTCAAAGCTGCTTGACTTCATAGCTTGGCACGGCTGCTTGACCACTTAAATAACAGCGCACAGGTTGACATACGCTCATGGACTTTGGTATCAGTTTTCTTTCCAACAACGTGATGCTGCCGATCATCGATTTCTTCTATGGAATCGTGCCGAGCTATGGGCTGGCGATCGTGGCGCTGACCTTGGTGATTCGGTTTGCCCTCTATCCGCTCAGTGCCGGATCGATCCGCAATATGCGGCAGATGAAGGTGACGCAGCCGATGATGCAAAAGCGGGTCAAAGAAATTCAAGAGCGCTACAAGGACGACCCCGCCAAGCAGCAAGAAGAAATGAGCCAGGTCTACAAAGAATTTGGCAATCCACTCGCGGGCTGTTTCCCGGTTCTCTTGCAGATGCCCGTGCTGTTCGCGCTGTTTGCGACGCTGCGGGGATCGCCCTTCTCGGATGTCAACTATCCCGTTACGATCGAAATTTTGCCGCGTGAACAAGCGGAGCAGATTCAGCCCGCCGCCTATGTCGGTAAGCCGCAGAATATCTACATTGCAGATGGTGAGCATATCAAGGTGGCTCCGCTGATTCCCGGTGGCGATCGCCTCGCGGTCGGTGAAAAAACCAGCATTGAGTTTCAAACGACGGAAGGCCAATCGTTCAAAGAAGTCGTCGAGGATCATCCCGAAACGCAGATCGCTCCGGTTTGGAAAGTGACGAAGGGCGCAGAACTCGTCAACATTGGCGAAGACGGTGTGCTGGAAGCGATCGCCCCCGGAGAAGTTACCCTGCAAGGAACGCTGCCCGGACTCGCCGCTAACAAAGGCTTTTTGTTCATCGATAAGCTCGGTCGCGTCGGTGCGTTTGACGATGACGGCACGATCCACTGGGACATCATCGGCATGGTGCTGTTCTTCGGAGTCAGCCTCTACGTCAGCCAGTTGCTTTCCGGTCAAGGTGGCGGCGGCAATCCGCAGCAGCAAACGGTCAACAAAATCACGCCTGTGATCTTTTCGGGGATGTTCCTCTTCTTCCCGCTTCCGGCTGGCGTTCTGCTCTACATGGTGATCGGCAACGTCTTCCAAACGCTGCAAACCTTCATCCTGTCCCCGCGAGCCGCCTACCCGAAAATCTGCAAGAGATTGTGGCTGCGGAAGAAAAGAAAGCCAAGAAAAAGACGGACAGCGATGAAGACCGCCCTGCTCTGCCGTTTGAACCGGGTCGATCGAAGAAGAAGAGCTAACCCCAATGGACGACCAATTGCAGCGCGGCCAGCAATGGCTGAATGAATTTCTCAAGCTGGCTGGCTTGTCTGCCACCGTTTCGGATTGCGCCCCAGTCTCGGTGGAACGATGAGTGGTTGACGATCGACTCCACCAGCCTCACGCCCGATCAGATGCAGCATCTCACAGGCGAAAACGGCTCGGTTCTCGACGCGATTCAGTACCTTGCGAACACAACGCTGAACCTGGGTCGCGCTAAGGAAGAACAGCAGGCGATCACGGTGGAACTGAACGGCTATCGCGATCGCCGCTTAGCTGAACTTCAAGCGATGGCCGAAGCCGCTGCCCAGCAGGTGCGCGAAACCGGAGAAGAATACGAAATGGCTTCGCTTTCCGCCGCCGAACGTCGTCAAGTTCACACGCTTCTGCAAGCGCATGAAGACCTGGAAACGTTTAGTCAGGGCGTTGAACCCGATCGCCGCTTGGTCGTGCGTCGCCTCCAAGCCTCCTAATTTTTCTCGCCCATCATCGGATTCTGATGCGGCGCAAATTGATTCATACGGAGCGAGACTTTAAGGAAATCTTCAGGCGATCGCCCGGATTTGGCTCAATTATTTGTGTGGAAATACCGCAATCGATCAGCTTTGACTGTAAGGTTTCCACGCTACCGATCGCTTTCAAAATAGGTGTAATCAGTCCAGCAAATTCAATCTCGCCGCCCGCTGCGGTGGGCAAAATTGCCTGTGGCTGCACTTGTTCAATCAGATCAAAAGCCGATCGATTTCCCTGAATAATTGAACCGATCAGCGGCAAATTCAAGTCAATTAAAGGCGTGATCACGACATCGATCGAATTCGGCAATGTGCGATCGTGATAGCCGTGCGGTTCGTAGTAGAGCGTATTTTGTTCGTCGCTTAAGAGGTAAGCATTTTCAGTCGTAAAAGGGCCAATTGGCGAACCGGGAAACGCCTGCAATCTGAGCGATCCCAGCATCCAAGATTGCCCATGTTCCAGCGGAATGACTTGTGAATAGCCGATCGAATTCGCAACTTTTGCCGCACTTGGAGAAGCGATCACGGGAATCGATCGATCCAACTGCTCCAAGGTCGGCGGATGGGCGTGATCGGGCAAACCTTGCGAGAGCAGAATTAGATCGATATCTGGGGGAATGGGGCGATCGCGGGTGCGCTTGGCGCTAAACAGCCAGTCGATGCCAAAGGAAAGCGTCCCGACCAGCCAGGGATCGAGCAGAATGCGCTTGCCGCCCATTTCGATCAGCCAGGAGTTGCTGTCTAGCCAAGTGAGGTACATCGATCGCCCGCAAAACTGTAACTCTATTTTACAATGGCGGGCGATCGGCTCAGTTAATTCGCTCAGCGTTGCCTGCTCTCACCCAGCCTTCAATATCGCTGTTGGGCAAACGCACCCGCATCCAGTCGCCCTTCGTTTCCAAAACGGTGATTTCGTCCTCGTATTCCAAGCCGCCCAAGCGGGTCGATTCGCGGCTGGGGCTTTGTCGCAAAACCAGACCGATCGGAATGGAAACTCGCGCTCGTGAGCTCCGGGTTCGTCG
>JAAUTJ010000002.1 GCA_012031475.1 Leptolyngbyaceae cyanobacterium SM1_3_5
AATCGAGCGTGATGAAATCCTCCAGCGCTATCGCCACCGCATTGCTCAGGCGATCGCAGTAAGCTCAAGCGCGATGAAAAAGCGGCCCTAGTCATCCTGCTCGTCGATCGCCTCATGGAGATGAATCAGCAGGGCACTGACACCGAGGAGGCGATCGCAGCCCTGTGCTGTGCGGAAGTGGATTTGCTCAAGGAAGGCTACCCCACCAAATCGCTCGACGGGGAATATCTGCCCAACTACACCCGTGCCGTCGCTGAGGCCATTCATGACGGACGCATCACATTGACCGAGCAAAACAGTTTTGAAAAGCACTGGCGCAAGCGCAATGCACCCGAAGTGTCCGGACAGACTCGGACTCACTACGCGATCGAATATCTCAAGCTCGATGCCAGCACCTACGCCGAACATCGGGCACAGACGAACGCCCACAACAACGATCGCCAGGACAACCCCGCCGATGTCGAACTCGATCCCTATCTCGATCGCGTTGAGCAGTTGGCGCAATCCCAATCCCCGGAAGAGATGGCGATCGCCGTTGCTGCAATCACTGGCCGCCGTCATGTCGAAGTCGTCACGCAAGGCCGCTTCTCTCTCAGTGCCACGCAGCACCGCTACTTGCTGCATTTCGAGGGGCAGGCCAAGAAGCGCGATGACCAATCCCATGAGGGGTTTGATATCCTGACGCTGATTCCCGCTGCTGAGGCGTTGGCGCTCATCGATCGCTTTCGAGCACATCCCGCTGTCGTGCCGCTGCTGGGGCAAGATGATGAACACCCAGACTTGCAAGCCTTCCATGCCCGTGTGAATCGTCGGGTCGAGAAGGTGTTTGGGCAGTCGGGTTTAGTGCCTGTGTTGCATGGCTTCAAGACGGTGAGTATTCATCGGCTCCGGGCACTGTGGGGAGCGATCGCCTTCCACTTCTTTGCTCCAGGACAGAAGAATCCCCAACGCTTCCTCCAGCACTATTTGGGGCACGTTTCCGATACGGTGCAGTCGGCGGCGAATGCGCCTGTGACGGGGCACTATTTCCACTACCGGTTGTGGCGTGAGGGGCGAGAATTGACCGCGAAGGGCGTGAAGCTGGCCGCTGCCGGAGTGCTGCCGGAAGATGCGATCGATCCATCAACCGCAGAATTTGCCGTGCCAGAAGCAGCAGCAGAGGCAACAGCGCCCGCGATCGATCTAACACCCGACACCGTTGGCGCAAGCACCGCTCAACCCCCAACCCCTAACCCCCAACCCTTGACCCCAACATCCAGTACCAAGCCAGCCCACCGCATCGTCAGACCCATTCCCGTCGATCTCAATCGCCTCAAAACTGCCGCCGCCAAGTTCGAGATCGAAATCCGCAAGTCCAAAGGCTACGGCTACGAAATGGCACTCGATCAACTGCTGATCGCGCTCACCAGTGAAGCACTACAACCGGAGCCGGAGCCGACCATCACTCAGGCGCTCAACGCTCAAGCCAAAACACTTGAATTCCTCACCCAAGAAATTGCATCACTTAGATCGCAACTGCAACAGGTTAGCCAGGAACGTGACCAGGCGATCGAACAAGTGCAGGCAATCAACCAGCAGCAAGCGGATCTTGCCGCTCTCCAAGCTGAAAATCATCGCCTCAAATCTGCCCACACCAGTCTGATGACCGCGTACCATCAACTCCTTGCCAGTGGTGGGAAGCACTCGATCGCGCAGCTTGGCGCAGACGCGCAGCGGCAAGCGATCGAAGTGCCGACGGACAGCACGACACCCCCAGCAGGTCAGTTGGAGCCGTCATCCCCACGCGCCAAGACTACCCACAAGCGCGTCTCTGCCGCTGCTGATGGGGGCGCGATTGCCCGTGCCTTACGCCTATTTCGAGCGGTCCAAGATTGGAATGACCAGCATCCCCAAGCTACGTTTGCCATCACTGCCAGTCTGCTTAAGCGCGATTTTGGCATTCACGATCGAGCGGTGGAGGCGTTCTTTGACCAATATCAGCAGGAGGTAGACGACTATCACCTGTCGATCGGCGTGTCCAATGCCAGAAGCCATAATCGGCAGAACGGCAGAGACACAGAGCAGTTGAAACAGTTCATGCAAGCACGAGTAGAAGGGTAGCAACAAGACGCGACAGGCAGGGGCACGATCGACAAGCAACCTCGATCGCGACATCAAGCATGGAACACCTTGCAAAGAAACAGACGACATCGATCGCGGAACGCGGCAACATTGGCATACTACAACACTCAAATGCTCACTGAATCTTGCTTTCAGCCTCCTCCGTCATGCGACGTCGATCGCGAAACCGACCACAGAAAGCCCGGAATTCGACAGCAGGAAAACTGGCATGAGGTCAAGTTTCCTTGAGGAGCGATCCGCACTTGGCAGGGGCGATCGGACGGGGGCAGATGATTCACTTTGCGATCGGGCCGTCCTCGCCACTAGCCGCACCGCGATCGACCGCCTCCATCCGCATCCCGCACTGCTGCGACAAATAATTTGAGATTCACCCCAATGACTCTACACCCACTCGATCCTGCTTCCATTCACCCTTGAGACCCTTTCTCCACTCTTAAGCGATCGCAAATCACGAAATTTAATGTGAGACACCTCAGCCAAAAATTTACGACAAATAATTTGATACGACATTCATCACTCAATCAAGCTGTACTACTCAACACTCAAACTCAAGCACAGCAATAGTTTCAGCTTTTGAAGTGCGAAATTTAATTTGAGACGAAACGAAAAAGAATTTGATACTCGACAACTATGAACGATTGCCCGCTTCCTCTGAAGCCTTCATTCACATTGCGATGATTCGGCTGATGCTCCGCAGGCTAGCCTAAGCTTTTTTGACCTTCTCCGTATTTCCAAATATCCTCTTAGGTGCTGATTTCTTCAGACAAATAAGCTTTGAGGATCTCTAGATCTTCTTCTCTAACCAAATTTGGATTATTACTCAAAAACTGTTGGATGAGGGTTGAATCTCTCCACTCATGCTGCAAGCATTGAAAGTATTTAGCTGCAATACCCTCACTGACATTGTGGCACTCTAAAACAGGCAAGCGAATAGAGGAACTCTTACTTATTGTAGGTATGAAAAAACTCTTGGCCGATGTATTTTTCGGATCGGAAATATAACATTGCATACGTGGAAAGTTATTAGTGATTCGAGCACAAATCCTTTCAGATCTGAAGTTTTCAGCCCCTTCGTCTCGCCAAGCTTTCATAAGCTCTAGAGTTTTCGTTAATGTTAGTGAACACCTTGTAGACACTTCATTAACAGATAAATTAAGTTCTCTAGCTAAGATGTCAAGGTGATTGTTTTCAGGAATCAGAAAGAGAATATTCATCTTTACACCTTTGCTAAGTGCTTCAACAAAAAGATCTTTTCCCACATCAAGAGAGCGATCTAAAGAAGCACCAAAAAACCATATTTCTTCTGAAGCTGAACTCAATAAGCCTTCGACAATACTTTCGGGCGCAAGCGATAAATGACCTTTAAAGTTCTCAGTTTGACTAGCCCTATTTTTTGAGGATAATCTCCGATCTACCAGACGTGGTTTCTGCTCTGGCGAAAACCTTCTAAGCCATACCTGAAATTTCTTATAATAGAGGACTTGGCATAGACCTTCAAGCGTCGATTCTCGAAAAGTATATGTCTGTGAACACAGAAATTTCCGAACTGCTTCATTGCTGATTGGCTTAATACCTTTTGCCTTTTCTTCCCAATCCCTCTTAAATAAAGCCTGAAGAATTGTATTTTTTGACACATATTTCTCACGAAAATCATCTTTTAGCTGCCAATAAGTCTTTTCGGGAAGAATATAAAGTGGATCTGGAGGGGACTTCGATTCCTCTTTCAAATTTATATTGCTCATGCCAAGTTGGGGATGCAGTAGTTGTAGTTTTAGCTTCTACCAACATCGAACTCAATAAAATGACCGGATTCAGCCTCTTTATCCAGTCTTCACTGAATAATGATTAAAAATTAAAGTAACGAGTAAAAATAGACCAACTTGGCTTAGTTGTTTATCTTATGTTCATAAACTAAATCGCTGCGTTAGAATCCGCTCATCGACTCAAGCCTCATAGAAGGAGCTTTAGAAAGGTTTCAAAATCACGAGATTGTCAGATACTCCTAGCATGTTTTGCTCAGATGTTCTCCTGTTCCTTTTCTCTAGTTATAGGCTCGTCGATTTCTGATTGAGTTGGCAGTTACGCAGATTGCTTTTCCTGGTTCAGTTACAAAGTCATTCATCTCTGTTGTTTTCATAGCAGCATAAAGCCATTTCCCTTTAGAAAGGCTCTGTAGAACAGATGGAAAAGGACGTAACATACCCTGCTTTTGTTTAACCAAATTCTTGTTCAACATTCAATATGACGTTGCCGCAAAAATTGTGCATGGCAGCAAGCAAGAGATGTTGTTGGTTTCAAAGTCTTGTTTTTATCAAATGCACCCCTTCAATCAATAGGGCACGTCTTTTGGCGTCAACCTTCAAGTACAACAAAGGTATCTTATGGAACCCTTCGTTTTAAGTCCGTTGTACGGAACACCACAGCCTTTTTCTGTTGGATTGCCAGACGCAAACGTGCCGAATTTAGCGGCTCGATCTTCTGTATTAGAGTTTGGAGCCTACCGGAGCCAACAGGCGCTAACCACAATGATTCCAATCGCCTCAAGGGGCATGGAGCCGCTGCAAAACGTTCAAACCGGCACTTCTCAAAATGACTTCATGAGGGGGCGAGAAGGGAATGATAAACTTCTTGGCTTGCGCGGTGATGACAGGCTTATCGGCGGCGCGGGCGATGATGCTCTTCTTGGTGGAGCAGGCAACGACATTCTTCAGGGTGATAGAGGTAACGACACGCTACAAGGAGGGACAGGAAATGATGTCCTTGCCGGTGGGTTAGGAAAAGACAGGCTAGTCGGTGGCCGAGGACAGGATCAGTTTGTAACGTCAAAGAGTCAGCAAGCTGCGACATTGGCGGATGCTGATGAAGTTATCGATTTTCAGAAGGGAGCCGACCATATCCAATTAAGGGGAAATACGCCCTAGAAGCTGCGAGTTGAGGACGGCAATGGGGAAACGGTTATTTCCAATGCGGAAACAGGAAAGGTCTTGTTACGGCTTAAAGGGATAGCTCCTCAATCTCTGGACACAACAGATTTTATTGCCGATACACCCCTAACGCTTATTAGCACGCCACCAACTCCCGTACCACCAACTCCCGTACCACCCATACCCGTACCACCAACTCCCGTACCACCAACTCCCGTACCACCCATACCCGAACTGACTCGGTGGGAGCAAAACATGCTGATTTATGGGCGGTACTGGGGTGAAAGGCTCAAGGAATTGCCAAGTGACCTGCTTACACTCGAAACACGAAAAAATCAACCAAAACTTGCTGAGACCTACTATGATGCCCAGCGGGTTTACTTTCAGATAGCTGATTACACCAAAAATCCTCTCTGGAACGCTTATGCGGCGGAAGCAGAAAAAGCTTATCGGGATGACTATGTTTTAGAGTACGAGGTCGCGCGACCGGATTTTGGAATTTTACTCAAGGACTTCTCCAGGACTATCTTAGAACCGGAGACCAAACATCTAGGCAGGCTGTGATTTCGCTTTCCCAGAATGCCGCTTTTGCCCGCGATGGAACACCCCTTGCAGATGACCCAACAACACCAATAGATTTAGAAGGAACAGAGAGCCTGCACCGCAGCCGTGAGACGGCTTACGCAATCATGAGTTATCTGGATGCGGAGGAGGCGGGGGAACCGCGCCGCGACCGCCTAGCAATGCTTGTTAATCAAGCTCTAGGGCACATCCCTCAATGGCTTGGTGAAGTTCCGCCTATTCTCACTGGTTACAATCCTAAGATGCCATCTGATTCGGAATTCTATGTGCGCCCGTACATGATGGGACTAACGGCTGAGGCACTGATCCAATTCCATCAAAAAACCGGAGATAGCCGGATTCTTCCTGCTTTAACCAAAATGGCGGATTGGCTTTGGGAGAAGTTATGGAACTCTGACAAAGAAGCATTCCAATACACCGACCGCGATACCCAACACGAAGCAGGTGACGATACTAAGGCCTCTGCCGATTTGAATATGTTGATCGCGCCGCTTTACGCCTACCTCCACTACCAAACGGGAGAGGATAGGTTTTTACAAAGGGGCGATCAGATTTTTGCCGGAGGCGTCAAGGGCGCAGGCTTAGGCACATTTACGACAGCGAAACAATTCATGCAAAATTATCGCACAAGCTTCCAATATGTGGCTTGGCGACAAATGCAACCGCTTGTAACTGGCGTTTAAACTAAGCGGAAATAAGCCCAGCCCGTGTTTCTGTGCTGAGCAAGGGTTGGAGGAGGGGATGCTAACCGTTCAAGCAGAGGGTTGAGTTTGCTTTTTGCGTTTCGAGTACCGCTTTTTAACAATGGGTATCAAACGACAGCGATGTAGGCGGGTTGGCGTCAGCCAGGAATCCTGCTCAGCCCACCGATCATCGTTGTCGTGACAGTAATGATCGAAGCCGAAAGCTATCAGCAGCGGGAAGTCTATTCGCTAAAAGTGGAACTCATCAAGCCGCCGACCGTAACAGCTTGGCACAGCCGCTCAGCAGCAAGCGATCGCATCACGCCGGAAGCGATATCAGAAACAGGGGGGGTCATCATGCCGATCGCTCGACTAGGGCACAATCAAACTGAACACCATTGCACTCCGATTGCAGGAGGATAGCACTGGGACTTTTTCATGCGCCAGAGTTCACCGGGACAGGCTTAGATACTGCGATCGAGGTAAGACAGAAATTCTTGCCAGGGCAAAGCTGAGGGTGTGGCTTGCAGCCTTCCCCGATCGTGACGATCGCTCGCTGCTCAGGCGCTACTGCGGATGAGTTGGCCGGAATCAAACAGATAATTCATCCACTGATTCACACGCTGACGCTGCTCTCTCATGAGTTTTTTAAGCGCGGCCTTCCAGATCGATCGCGTCATGCCTTGAATCTGTCGAACTTCTTTAAGCTTTTCAGGTGATTCAGCGCACTCCAGCAGCACTGCGATCGTTTCGATGTCGTCTGGACTCTCTTCGAGTTGGCTAGAAGCATTGACAGGCAAAGATTGTGTCTCGATCTCACTCACCGGGCACTCAGAGGCGATTGGCGAAGCAGTCTCGATGGAGGCAGAATTGGGCTGAGCGAGCGAGTCAAGCGTCTCTGAGGGCGATTCTGCAAGGGTTATAGCGGTATCTAGAACTGCTGACACTACCCCCTCACTGGCTATAGATCCAATAGGCTCTGCTGTCAGCGCTGCGCGGTCGCACAAACGCGAACACTCGCCCGCTGGCTGAGCCTCAATCAGATCGACGTACTTTTGATTCCATGCCTGCATCACCGCCAGCCGATCGATGCAGTGGAAGCCTTTGACTCGATAGAAGCGAGTTTCGCCATCTCCTCTGACTTGTCCCTGGTTCAGACCGATTTTGATAAGCAGTCGCCGCAGAAATGAAATGGGATCAGTCGCCTCACTCACATTCAAATTAAATAGCCGTTGGAGCCGCCAGCGTCTTTGTCGCATGAACACCATCACCGCAATCACCTGTGAATGCTCGTTGTGATATTCAGGTTTGTTGAGCAACTCCAAAATGCCACACTCGCGAATAAATCCCACCTGCTCTAGCTTCAGATGCAAGTCGGGCAGAAAAACATCGCCGTGCTGCCACTTGTAGCCGTTCGATTTCCACTGCTTCGCATCTTGCAGCTTGGCAATTTCAGGATGCTCGATCAGCCAGTAGAGATTTTGAGCGTTGAGCCAATACCGATCGTTCACCTTGCGCTCAAAAACGAACTCAGGAGTGAGTGTCACCCCTGGTAGGAAGTCTTGGAGCAAAACTCCTTCGGCCTGAAGTCGCTGCTCTGTTGTCGTGCTTGAATCGCCCTGAATCGATCGCGCTTCTTCGACGCTCATCTGTGAGTGTGTGCCCTCACTGAGCCGCTCTGCTCGCTCAAAGCGATCTTTCTCCTTTTGCCCCTTGATGGCATCCCCAAACCAGTTGCTCGTCCCCTCCCAGTCGCGAATCTCGCAATTTTCCATCTCGATCAACTCTTGGCGAAGCTGAACGCCACACTGCGGCTTGGCAAAGTTGGATCGCGCTTGGATATTGGCAAGCAACTCGAAGTGAGCATTGTTCCAGTTGCCATCCTGCCAAAGTGAATGGAGGCGTTGCAGGAAGATTTCGATATCCCCATCCGACTCCGCTTTCGCCATTTCAATCGATAGGTCGAGAACCGATTGCGTTCCGCCCGCTTTGGCATTCTGCTCAATGGTGCGCTTGACCACATCCGGCAGGGGCGATCGACAACTGCCCATGTAGCTGTTGTTGCTGTTGGTTGCCCAAATGGTGAGCGGCAGGTTATGGCGTTCACGGGCAATCAGTTGGCGGAATTCGCATGGCTCAATCACGCCAAAGTAGAAGGCAAAGATGTGGGTGAACCATTCGGTTTCGATCGATACCCCTACCTCCATCGAGGGACTGTAGAGCAGGATCAATGGCCTGAGCCGCTCGATTTCTGCGTTGATGTGCTGGACGAATCGCTTGCCTGCTTCCTCTTCGGTTGTGGTCGAATCAATTCGCACGATGCGGCCTGCTAGTTGAGGAAACCGCTCCAGCAGTCGCTTCTGGATTGCGCTCAGTTCGGCTTGAGAGTCAGCCGGAATCAGAATTGGTTCTTCAATGCCCAGAAGTAGCATTCTCTCGATGTGTTCGTAAATCAGCAGTTCCACGCTGGCTTGATTGCCGCTGTAGTAGTCTACGGAACGCGACTGCCCTCTGTGGTGATTGACGATCGTGAAGGTCTTGGCGGTTTGGGGTGCAAGCTGGCGAATATAGTCAACCTCAACATTGGTCAAATCGGCATCGCACAAGATGACGAGGCCACCGTTGGCAATGATGCGTCGAATCAGTTCGGCCAACATCTTGAGGATCTGCGGCCTGCGTTTCTTGACGGTCGTGTTCGACGTTGCCAAATGCTTTAGCCCTAGCCGTACCTCGTCAAGAATCAACACATCCCAGTGCTGGTCAGCAATTTTCCAGAAGCTATCCCAGCAGCAGCTACCCGCTGGTTGCTGTCTTTGCGCTTCCTCGGTGCTGCCAAGTGCGTCGATCCAGCGCATCTCGAAGTTGGAACTGGAAAATTTCGCGCACTGCTCCAATCCCAGCACCACACGCGGCGTAATCGAGAGGACGCGCTTACCCTGCTCAACAAAGTGGGCGATCGCAGGCTTGAGCATGGCCTTAGACTTGCCTGATCCCTTACGGGAAAGCAAGTTGACAATGCCTGTAAGGGGCAGCTTTTGCCACAGGTCAGGTGGCAGAAATTCACAGTCGAGTTCGAGATCGGGTGTGAGGGCAAGCGTGTTGAGGTAGCGCTGTGCCCGATCGACGCGCTGCTGATAGCTGGTCGGTGCGGCACTGGCATCAAGCCCCCCATGCTCGACGGCGATCGCGACAAATTCAGCGAAATTGAGGTAGCGAATCTGGTCGAACTGTTCGGGCGGCAGTTCATCAATATCGCACTCTTCCTTGGAGATCTGCCCCCACCAGGCGACATCGACCTGGTAGCCCAGCTTGGTCAGGAATTCATACTGCGATCGCCAGCGTTGCATCACGGCCTTGTTTTTCACGTCGCCAGCATCCGGCGCAAATACCAGCCGCTTCAGCGTGGGGTGGCGATCGAATAGTTTAGTGAGCGTGTCTTGGGTCGTGTTGGGGGAACTGGCGAACCCGCCGTTAGTTGCGCCCAGGACAGGGGCATTGAGCCGATAGCGGGCAAGACTTCCTTTGATGGCGGGGCTATCGACGATCCACACTGTATCGCCTTGAACTTCTCCCAGCGGCACGTAGACTCCAATTGGCATTTCGGCGTCCAGATGCACACGCGAATTCTCGCAAGATGCCCAGCAATATTTCCCGTTTGAGCCGTCCCGCTGGCGATTTTGGAAGCCGACAATTTGCCCGTCTACGTTGGGAATTGGGCAGGCAATCCCGATCGATTGGATGGACAATCCCCCGCGTACCGTGCGACCGGGGAAGTTATGCGGGAAGCCGATCGGCAGCGATTGCCACTGCTCAACCGTGCGGTATCCGTCCGCTTCAATCCACTCTGGCTTGAAGCCGCGATCGAGCAAGGCTACGCGATCGATCGGGCTGAGCGAAAGCGATTGGGTCAGCTTGCGATTCCATTTGTCGCGCTCGACTGCTGGCAGTTGGGCGGCGATTTTCGCGTCGCGTTCGGCTTGTTTTCGCGCTCGTTTGGCTTGGCGTTCCTGTTCGCGATCGACCTGGGATTGCTCAGCAAAGGCGGCAGCATTGGCTGCACTCTGCCAAATGCCGAAACCTTGAGCGTCGTGCCCTCGGAAGATCCAGCCGCTCGGATTGGCGGTATCGTCATGGCAAAACACTAGCCCGCTGCTGAGTGACTGGCGGCAGTCTTTGTGTTTTCGCTGTCCCTCACAGATGGGGCAATCGCGCTTGAGTCGCTTCCACTGGCTCATGCTTCACCCCCGTCAATGCCGTAGGTGAATAGATCAAGGGTTTCAAATTCGCCTGCTTTGCTGGTGTGCGTCGCGGCGTGTGGCTCTGGTTCCTTCTTGCGCTTTAAGCGCTGCTGTCTTTCCTGCCAAATTAAATCGACCACCCAGCCGCAATCACCGGAGCATTTCGAGGCATCCAGTCCCCCATGCTTGATCGGCCAACCGCACAAGCGGCAGTTTTTGAGGTAGCTGAAGGCCAGATCAGCAGGACTCACCCAGTCTGCGGGCAATTCCTTTGCTGGAACTGGAGCGATCGAGACCAACCCAGCAGGCATTTCCTTTCGCTCTAACTCGATCGCCGGAGTGGGTGTTGCGGGCTGTAGCTCGATCGGGCGGTGCGAGTCACGGGCAACTGGAGCGATCGCTTGTCGCTGCGCCGCTGCGCGGAGCGCGGTTGCGGTCGAATCGGTGAGCGAAATTTGCTTGGAGCGGTGAGCGGGCGGGCGGGTCGATCGCGGCTTCCGATGAGAGATGGAGCGGGCGATCGTCTGGTTTGGGGCACTTCCCCAAATAGCAGTAGCTGTGGCATTTTGCCGATTCTCCATTAGGAATTGGAAGAATCAGGCAAAGGTTTTTAGATGCTGTTTTGGCTCTATCCCACAGAAAGCGAACAGCCGATCAAGTGAAGTGGCGTAGTTCCCCTTCCTCGATCGGCTTTACTGTTATATTTATGATGCAATATCATGAAATGACAATCGTTCACTTGATGTAGGAACGGGGCTTGGCAGGCGGTGAAACCTTTAACCCTGATTCCTTTGGACTGGTGAACGTAAAACCCTTGAGAACTCCTTGAGGTCTTCTATGCCTCCCTGTCGATTGCCGACCGGGAGGTTTAGTTGTTTCTAAGGAGTCTTCGGGCTACGTCTTGAACTTAAGTAACTTTCAACGAAGTCGATAACCTGATCTCGCTCAACGATGGAGACTGTCCCCGCGTTGCGAATTGTCAGATATTTCTGATCACCTATTGTGGCGTATAAATGGTCTGGGTGGTCGCCTAGAACCGTGTCTGTCCAAAGGACAAGCAATTTTGCAATGGGTCTGCGGCGATCGCGAGATGACCCGCCCAATAGATCAGGTCTTTCCTTGCGAAGCCAGCGTTCCTGATCGAGCATTTCAAGTAGGGGATCGGGCTTCCAAGTCTTCACACCTCCTTTTTTTCTTCTAAATCGCAATACTTGTCGTTCCTCGTTGTAAGTGATTTTTGAAAGCGATAATGAGCGAATTTTGATCAAAATGAATTCCTTGTCAGGAAATCTCAAAAAAAAGTCAATATCTCGGATGCCCTCTCCTTTGAGTCCAACCTTAATTGAGATGTCTTCACTCTCAAATGCTTCAATTAACTCTGATATCAGCAAAAATCGTTGGCTGGTTCCCTGAAGCTCCCCACCTATCTGCGATACTGGTAGTCCTGCGATCATCCCAGCACTGAAGATCATCATTCCTACGAGTCCGCCAAGCGCAGACGCCAAGAACAATATCGTCAGTTGCTCTCGCCGCCGCCGTAATTGTTCCAGTTCAGCGTAATTTTCTGCCTCAAACTTACCCACCTCAACCCCAGAATGAAGAATGCCATTCTCCATTCTGGCTTTTTGGTTGTAAGTCTGAATCAGCCAAAGTTGCGGCTCATCTAAGACAGCAAACATTTTTACTGCCTCACACGCCAGCATTGAGAACCTGATCAGCCGTCAGTTCCAACTGCTTGAACTCCTCTGACTCAATGCGATCGCTGCCTCGAAACACGCCATGTTCCACGTATTCGCCTGCTTCTAGCTTTAGCACCGTGATCGACTGCTCGGTCGGATTAATCAGCCAGTATTCGGGAATGCCCCGGTGCTGATATTGGTCACGCTTCGCTTCATAGTCACGTTTGCGATTGTCATCTCCAGGGCTGACGACTTCAGCAACCAGTCGCGGAGCCGCCATGTGCAAGCGGATGAATAATCGTGTCTGGGTTAGGCTCAGATGCTCTTCGCGCAAAATGACTAAATCAGGAAAGCGCGTTTTCGGGTGGCCTTCGACCTCGACTTCGCAGGAGTGGGGACGAATCAGCCGCAGTGGAGCGACACCACAATTTGCCAGCAACACCATCAGCAGATTGGCGATGAAGTCATTTGGCTCAGATTCAGATGGCAATTGATTCAACTCCCACTCACTCACAAACTCACAGCGGCCTTCTGGCAGTCCAAGCCGCGCCCAATCTTCCGCATCCAGACTGGCGTATTCTTCAAACGTTAATTTTCGAGTGGCCTGTGTCATGGCGATCGCTCCTGTTGTCGTTGCCCGTCTTGCTGATTTCTACTACCTCACACCCCAGCGTTGAGGATTTGCTGAGCCGTCAAATCCAACTGCTTAAACTGCTCGGACTGAATGCGATCGCCCCCTCGAAATGCTTTGACCTTGTAGCTCTTGCCCTGCAACGTCAGCACCGATACCACAGCCCGAATCGGATCGACAATCCAGTATTCCGGGATTTCGCGCTGTGCGTACTCTTTGGGCTTCTCGATGTAGTCGCGATCGTAGTTGTCATCTCCAGGTTCACCAGGGGAAACCACTTCCACGACCAACTGCGGCGTTGGCATCTCTGGTTGCACAACCGATTGCCTTGCACCTTTGAGGGCGATCACGCCTGCTTCGGTCAATACCATCAAGTCAGGACAACGGCTTGTCACCGTGCGGCTACTCACCTTCACTTCCGTTTTTTGCCGCAAGCGGAAGTAAGAAACCAACGGCAATAGCGTTGCAAGTAGAAAGTTGCTGATTAAAACGTTGATTTCACTCTCAGTTGGCATTTCGACTAGAACCCCATCGACTAACTCATAGCGGGTATCGGTTCCGTCGTCATAGGCGAGATATTCTTCAAACGTCAGTTTTTGAGTGGCTTGGGTCATAGCGATCGCTCCTATTCTTCTGAACTCAACTCTTCGGGCAGGTCAGGTCGCTTGCCTTCGTATGCCGCTAGTAATTCATCGGCAGTTCCATTCTGAATGCGATCGAACAATTCATCTGGCGTGACCCCAAGCTTCTCAGCCGTGAAATTCAAGATGTCTTGAATAGCTGACTTGCGCTCACGAATCCGAAAACTAAGCAACTGCGTTGATTGTGTTGCTTTAGTGCGGCCTGTCAACCAAGACCAGGCGTTTAACCACTGATCATCGTGAAAGCCTAACGGCCCGATCGTAAATCGCTTCGGCATTGGCTCTAATTCCATTTGTCCTCCCTCTAGTTTCGTTCATCTGTGCAGATATGAATCAGATTCGTTTAGCTCTCTAAAATTAGCTTGCACAAATCTGATTCATATGTGTTCAGTTTAGCATCAGTTATGCTACTGTGAATCGTAGGACAAGAAACCGGACACTGCCCGGAACCTACAAAAGCTTACGGAGTACAACCTATGGAAATGCAGACAGTGCCTAGCTTTGGGCGCACAGATTCGATTGTGATCCCATTCCCCGGACAGCCTATGGGACAGCCCGCTACCAGTCCGCAAGACATCTCGCCAGACAGCACCAGCACTACGACCGGACGCACCTACACCTTCAAAGAAGCGGCTGAACTGCTGCTATGTGGGGACGAATCCACGCTCCGCAATCGCTACTGGAAAGAGAAGATCGAACCCGCTTTTCGGCACTTTCCCACGCCACTCCAATCGATCGCGAAATACGATCGCAACGACAAACCAATCTATCGACTCAATGAAGTGGCGATCGCGGTTCTGCGGGCGTTTCTGGAGGCAAAAGCCGAAGGCCGTGAAGATGCGTTTCTGCTGACAGCGCGGCAAGAATATCCCGCTCCAGCCGCGACTGACGACCCCGCTGACGAATCAGAAACTCAGAAGTCGATCGAAGTCGAAACTAAGGCTGTGACTGTGGTTGATACGCCTCTCCTGCCACAAACCTACTCGCTGGCGGCCTTGGCAGGGGATGCGATCGCCATTGATGACCCGCTGGCATTGGCAAATCAAATTGTGCAGGCGATCGAAAACGTGCAGACGGCGATGAAAACCGACATCGATCGCAAAGAGCAGAAGTTGAACGACACGCGCAAAGCCAAAGAAATCGTCAGCGCCAAAGTGCAGGAATTGAAGTTTGAGCAGCGCCTATATCAAGAGCGTAACGCCTCCATCAACAACGCTCAAAACCAAGACACGCAATCGCTACAGGAGTTGACATCTTTTCTGCAAGCGCTGGGAAAGCCCCCTGCTGCTCCGCCTGCTGGTTAGGCGCTGTTGCGATCACGCTGGCCGCTTGTACCCTCGCGATCGCCCTTTGGCAGTTTGCACACTCACCCTTTGCCGCTCAGTCTTCGCTGCATGAATTTCAACATCGATCGCGCTGAGGTTTCGTGATGAATTCCAATTCTTTTTCTACTTTCGCTTTGCTGCTATTTGGCGCACTCTTCGCCGTGATGGTGTCTAGCCCAAATCCAACGGCTTCAAATCCTGTTCCATACGTGAGTTCTCAAGATTTGCAACAAGCGTTTTTTGGGTCGAGTTCGCCATAGTTTTCCTCCAGTTGATTCGCTGCCACTTCAACCCAAACGATTAGGAGAAATCCATGCCACGCCCGAACAGAAAAAATCAGCCCGAACCCGCGCCTGAATTCCCGACCGATGTTGATTTTGATTTTACGCCGCCCCAAGCCAGCGAGAATCAGCCCACACCTGCGCCGCAATCGAACGTGAGGCCGTTCCCCACACTGCCGACTGCGACGCGATCGCCTCAGTTGAATTTGCCCGAAATTGAGGGCTAGAGCGCATCTTGCAAACGCCTGACTTGAACTTTGCAATGCCTGATTTCGTGGGTGCTGTCCCCACTGATCTCTATCGGCCTTCTAGCAGTTCGATCCCTGAAATTGACGATGCTACCTATCAGCAAGAATCAAAATCAGCACACAACAAACTCAATGCGGTCAAACTGCAAAATGAATCGCTCTTGATTGTGGAAGAGGAGTCAAAAGGTGCGGTGATTGCCTCGCGTATTGCAGGCAACGTTGCCACTGCCCTCGTGAACTTCCGCAAGGCTCAGGTCAACTATCTAGTCGGGATGGATGCGGCAGATATCGCCTACGAAGTGGGGACTGCCAAAAATGCTGAAACGCGCACGAATGGCTTCAAGGAAGTCTCGATTCTGCAAGAGAAGGGGCGATCGCTCGACGAGCGCTTCAGAGGGGCGCAAATCAAAACCAACTTGGAGCGCGAAAAAAACTCGAACTCGCAGCTTGACGTGGATCACCAGGTTCGCATCCGGCCAATCCTCCAAGAAAAGCTCGATGCCGAGTTTGAATCGCTCAAAAACAGCGCATCCGAGGCGCGGCAAAAGCTGAGCTACGCCTAATCCCTTGCTTCATGCCCCTAGAGCCACTTCTAGGGGCATGAAGCCCCCTTGTAGAAGATTTTCAAGCCATGAAACTCACGCTCAAACACCAACTGGCAATTCTGGGTGGGTCTGTCTCCACAGTGGGGGCGATCGCCTTCCTCTTTGGTTATTGGACGAATCCCACCAGCCGCCTCACCCCCTTGCTGCTCTCCTACTCCCTGGGTGTCGGCTCGGTCGCCGCTGTTGCGGTTGCCGTCGATCGCAGCGGTGAATTGAAACTTGACTTGTCCAAGCTCAAAGCCGAACTCGATCGCTTGCAAGCCAAGCTTGATGAAGAGTATCGCGACAAAGCGCAGACGACGCAGGCGGCTTTGCAAGCGCAAAACAAAGTCGAGAAGCTACAAGCGCGTGTGGGTCGATTGCAGGCCGATTTAGAGGCGGCTGAGGGCAAAAATCAAGAGTGGATGATCGCCGCCAATCAAACCGCTGATGCGGTTCAGGTGTTGAAAGCGAAGCTGACTGAGGCACAATCGGAACTCGATCGCACCCATCAACACTACCAAAAGGCCGATCGCCAGGAAAACCACATTGCCGTCAAGCAGCAGGTTGACGAGATTCGATCGCGCTTGGTGGCTGTGCAAAATCGCAAGTTTGAGGAGTGGAAGGAGGCTCAGCAACAGAAGATTTACACCGAATTGGGCAAACAGCAAGCGCGGGTGGATGAGTTGGTGCAAGAGGTCGATCGGCTCACAGGTGAAGTTGAAAAGCTAACGGCTGAGAATCAAAAGCTGATTGAAGAAAACAAGCAGGCTGGGCGCGACTTTTTTGCGATCGAGCATGAATCACTGCCCAAGATTCAGCGCATCTACGAAAGCGACATGAAGGACTGGGAAAACCAGGTGAATCGATCGCTCGACGAGTTACGAGCGGCAAACGTTCAGCAGCAGCAGCAAATCGCGCAACTGGAAGCGCCCCGACTGTTTCGCGGCGGCACATTGATCGATGAAGCGGGCAATCGCATCATTGAGCATTTCGCGAAAGCAGGCGTGATTCTCGATGCGATCGAGTCCGTCATGATCCCTGGTGGCTGGCGGCTGAAGTTCAAGGTCGATCGCAACCCGGACAGCACCCGACTAGCCGAAACGGAATTTGACAAACATCGCGATTTTCTGGGTCTGTGGGGACTCTCGCAACGCCCGCTCGATTTCGTGCTGGACACCCGCAACTTCATCGTCAGCGTGGATTTGTTCACCACCCCCGACAGCGGCAAAGCGCGGCCTGCTTCTGCTTCTGCTTCTGCTTCTGCTAGTAGTGCAGGAATTCCCACTGCGATTGTCACACCTGCCAGTGGTGAGCCGATCGCCCCTGCTCGCCACGCGGATCGCTTCCAGTCGCTCGGTTGCTATGGCGCGGCAGAGTTTGAGCAAGTCGTGCGTGAAAAGTTCGTCCCCCGTGTGCGCGTGGTCGCAGGTTCTCGCGGCGGCAAATCTCCCCTCATGGAGCTAATTACCTGCGCGATCGCCCGCACTCAAGGCGGTGAATTGTGGCTAATTAATCCCGTTCCCGGCAGTCCGAAAGATTGGTTTCACATTCCCGGTGTGGTTCCGACGGGTTGTGATGGAATGCAGGCGGCGATCGCCTGGTTAGACAAAGCTCATGCTGAATTTAAGCGTCGTCGCAACGATCTACCGGGAACTGCTGATAAACCCTTTATCACGGTCATGGTGGATGAGATTAACGCGATCGCTCGTGACTATGCGGAATTAGGCACAGTGATGAAGGATTTCTATCAGCTTTCCGACCATATCAAAATGGGTTTCCTTACAGCAGGGCAGGGCAACAATGTATCCGGCGTGAGCGGTGGAACGAAATCGACTAGCAAAACGGGAAATGCAAGCAAACTGATGGAAGAAGACTTCCAAAACGCTACGCAAGTTTTCACGGTTCAGATGGCACAAAAGTGGATTGAGAAGTATCTCAAAGGAGCCGAAGGAACCGCTTTCACTGAACGCTTGAAATCACTCAATCAGCTATGTGACGAACTCAACAAAGCGGAAGGTAAATCAGCGAATCCCTCTGATCCAACCGTGCGGAAAGTAACGCCAGATGCCTATCGAATTGCCCTGGTTGTGTCGCCAACTGAAGTCGAGCCGTTCTTTGTTCAACTGCCGCCGTATAGCAGCTACCGCGATCGCATGGACAATGTTTCCTACCCTAAAGGCGCGATCGTCACGGCTCCCCAAGCGCATCAAATTGAGTTGGGATTGATTCAGTCAGCTAGCAGTAATCAAGCCGCAGATTTTACCTGTGAGTTCTGCGGCCATCACCGCAAACGTCGCAAAGGAATTTACAAGGATACACAACAGCCTCGTTATGTGTGTTCCAAGTGTGAGCGCGTCCCGTCGCGACCGTCCGTTTGAAGCTGTCCGGGTTGTCCGTCTGACCTCGCCTAGCGCTCCGTCCTCGCCGTTTGCCTCGACTTTGCTCGCCGTTTGCACGACTCAAACCCTCGTAAATGCGCCATTTTCGCGGTTGCGTCTCGCCGTGTCTCGCCCTAAACGTCTCGCCGTGTCGCCCAGAGGAGGCGCAGCCATCGATGTCCACTGCCCAAAAGGAGCTTAAGCAATGGAATTCAACAGTGAAAAAGACTTGCAAAATTACTGCCTGGAAGTGCTGCGATCGAAAGGAATTCAGCCCAAAGAAGAGGTCTGGTGTAATGGACTTCGCGCCGATATTGTCATCGATCGAGCCGTGATTGAACTGAAGAAAACGCTGACAAGAGACGCAATCTTTCAAGCCGTTGGACAAGGAGAGCGATATCAGAAGCGACTCAAAAAAGATGAGCTTTGGATCGTGGGTCAAATGCCCAAAGATTCCGACTCCGCTAAGAGCGCATTGCACACAGCCAGAGAGCTAGCAAAAGAGGGAATTCGGGTTTCCTTTGTCGATCGAGATGCGTACTGGCAAGCGATCGATCCTGACGATATCTACCCGATTTTTCGGCCACAGTTGCCGCAGTTGCCGCGCCTTCCACTGGGCTGGATGGAGCGGTATCGAGTGATGTTTGCAGTTGCTTTCATCATTCTGACTTTGCTGGTGTGGGACACCAAAACTCGATCTGCTAGAGTACCGATCGATCTCGCTCCTGCTCCCACCATTCAACTGTAAGTTTTTTATCTCTCAAACCCAATTCAATCAATTGGATTGCTCATTATTTCTTTGGAGGTTGATTCATGGCTCGTTATCAAGTGGAAGGCAGCTTCATTAATTTGGGTGAGTATCGGATTGCAATCAATTCGATCGAAGCGGTGCAATTTGTGGCGAAGCAGGATGAGAAAAAAATGGCTTCGTTGCCCTTGCATCTGCCGCAACCGGAGTTTTGGCTACTGCACGTTCGCGTTCTGCTCAAATCCGGCAATGCGATCGAAACGGCGCTTCCCTGCGTCGCCAACACCCACGCCGCAAACGAGCCGCCCAAGGTAATGAGTTGTCAATGGGTGGAAGATGCCGTCCGCGCTGCGATTCGGCTGGCGGAGGCGTGAGTGATCGGCGCTCAACCCTGCGATCGTTCACGCCTCCTGTAACTCCAGCATGGCTCATTGCTTGTCGTCCAAAGGCAATGCCGCAAAAGCTGGGATTGCCCGATGGCGGGCGGCGGCAGTTTGCCAGCGCTGCACCTGGGCTTGAAGCTGGCAAATTTCAGCGGGTTCCAGCACCGAATAGTCCTCGACATGGCTCAAGATCTGCTCAAGCTCAATTGCCCAATCTTGGAAGCTCGATCGGCCAATGATGCCATCGGAGCGCTGCACATACTCCACCCGCACTGCCGCCTGAAGTTGGAAGCTCGATCTCCCCCAGCAAGTCAAGCATTGCAGGAAATATTCGTAGTCAGCAAAGATGCGGTGGCTAGGGTTCCACTGTGGCGCAAACGCTCGACGGTGCGTAAAGCCGTTGCTGTCAAACAGTTCACGCTGCGTCAGCACATCCTCCACCGTCGCGGCAGTCGTCGGAGCCACAAACGGCGTTCCCGATCGAATCAACCGATCGCCCGCCACCTGATCCCGCCGTCGCCACTGCTGCACCATGCTGCACCTGAGCGTCGGGTGCTGCTGGAAAAATCGGCAGGTGGCCGCGACAAAATCAGGCGCGATCGCATTGTCGTCATCCAAATAGGCAACGAGATCAGCCGTTGCCGCCGCCAAGCCCAAATTTCGAGCATGGCACAAGCCAAAGCCCACATTGGGGTGTGGCATCTCCAGATAGCGAACCGAGCAAGGCAACTGCGCGTTGGCAATCCAATCGCGAGTGTTGAGGTCACAGCCATCGTTAACAATGATCCACTCAAAATTGGGGTCAGTCTGCTGTTGAATGCTGGGCAGGGCAGTTGCGGCCAGCCTTGCAGCGCGATCGTGGGTTGCTGTAATGATTGATAGCGTCGTGAAAGTGTCTACTTCTGGTATCGAGCTTGCTTGATTTTAGCGAACCTGCCCATTGCCCAACCTGTTGCTGCTCATTCCAAAAGACAATTAGGAACAAGGGGCGATCGCGATGCTGACTACTGACCAAACATACCACTGGTGCGGATTTGGCGATGGCTTCGGCAACTGGGAGTCGCGCTGTCTCCTCCGCATCTTTCGCCTGCACCCAAAAGCGATCGTTGTGGTGGCCTCTGACTTGGGTGGCGATACGGAGACATCGATTACGAACTGTGCAGGGCAGTTGGCAAGGCGGCTTGTGAAAGAGTTTGAGCTTGATCTGGCTTGCCTGACCTGGATCGAACACATTCCCATGTCCAAAGCAGCGTTTAGCCTGGTGCAGTTCGACTGGCAGGGCAACACTGCCGATCATCCCCGCTGATCATCCCTCTCCTTCGAGCAGGCAGCGGCGATCGCTGGTGTCAGCCTGCAAACTTGAGCCATCGATCGCGCCTTCTCATTTATGATGGGCTGATGTCAAAATGGTGGGGCTTGCCTTCTGTTGAGTGGCGTTGGCATTCGGGGCAATCTTGAGCTGCTTGGTGGAATCCTAGAAAAGTTAGATGTTCGAGCAAACCTTCAAAAATATCGACGATGTTCTCTGGAAAGAGGCGGGCTGCACGACGGAGCTGGACTACACCGAGCAAACGTCTTGGCTACTGTTTTTGAAGTATTTGGATGATCTGGAGCATGAGAAGTCGCTGGAAGCCGAGCTAGTGGGCAAGTCCTACAGGTTCATCCTCGATGAGCAGCATCGGTGGTCAGTTTGGGCTGCGCCGAGAAAGGCAGACGGCACAGTAGATCACGATAATGCTTTGGTGGGCGACGATCTAATTGATTACGTAAACCGCCAGCTATTTCCTTACCTTCAGGGGTTTAAGCAGCGAGCCACCAGCCCAGACACGATCGAATACAAGATCGGTGAGATTTTCAGCGAGATCAAAAATAGGTTTCAGAGCGGCTATAGCCTGCGGGATGCGCTGGAATATGTGGACGAATTGCGGTTTCGATCGCAGCAGGAGAAGCACGAGCTATCTCACCTATATGAAGCCAAGATTCGCAACATGGGCAATGCGGGGCGCAATGGGGGCGAATATTACACGCCGCGTCCGCTGATTCGCGCCATGATTCGGGTCGTGAAGCCGAAGATTGGCGATCGCATTTATGACGGGGCTTGCGGGTCTGGTGGTTTTTTGTGCGAGAGCTATGACTATTTGCGGCAGGGCAAGCTGACCACGAAAGAGCTTGAGACGCTTCAGACCAACACGTTTACGGGCAAGGAGAAGAAGAGTCTTGCCTACGTGATTGCGATCATGAACATGATTTTGCATGGCATCGATGCGCCCAACATCATCCACACCAATACGCTGACCGAGAATCTGAGCGACATCCAGGACAAAAACCGCTTTGATGTGATTTTGGCAAATCCGCCCTTCGGCGGCAAAGAGCGCAAGGAGATTCAGCAAAACTTCCCGATTAAAACGGGGGAAACCGCTTTTCTGTTTTTGCAGCACTTCATCAAAATTCTGAAGGTGGGCGGCTGTGCGGCAGTGGTGATCAAAAATACGTTTCTGTCGAACTCTGACAACGCCTCTCGCGCTTTGCGTCAGGAACTTCTCAGCAGTTGCAACCTCCACACGATTTTGGATTGTCCTGGTGGGACGTTCATCGGAGCCGGAGTGAAAACGGTGGTGCTGTTTTTTGAGAAGGGTAAGCCGACTCAAAAGGTTTGGTATTACCAGCTTGATCCGGGGCGGAATATGGGAAAGACTAACGCCCTCAATGATGAGGATTTACAGCATTTTGTGGAGCTACAAGCCACATTTGCTGAATCAGAAAAGTCTTGGCTGGTGGATATGGCAGATGTCGATCGAGCCACCTTCGATCTATCAGTGAAAACCCACACAGAGGAGAGGAATCTACACTACGAGAACCACAAAAAATTATGGATGAGATCGCGGCATTGGATGCGAAAAGTGCGGAGATCTTAGCTGGAATTGGAGGGATGCTGTGATGCAAGGGTGGCAGCTTAAAACGCTTGGAGAAATTGCTGAAGTTCAAAGCGGGGGTACACCACTCAGATCGCACAAGGAATATTGGTCTGGTGGTATTTCCTGGTACTCATCAGGCGAACTGAATGAGATGTTCACTAAAGAATCTGAAGATCTTATAACCCTAAAAGGGCTTGAGGAGTCCAATGCAAAGCTTTTTCCAAAGGGTTCATTGCTAATTGGAATGTACGACACTGCTGCTCTTAAGATGTCTATTTTAGACAGAGACGCAGCATTTAATCAGGCAATAGCTGGTGTAAAACCCAATGAGAACATTGATCTAAGATTTGTTCTATATGCCATTAATTCTAGAAAAATTGAAATACTTGATCAGAGGCGTGGAGTACGACAAAAGAATTTAAGCCTGTCCAAAATCAAAAATATTAAGCTGCCTATTCCTTCTCTTTCTGAGCAGAAGCGGATTGTGGCGATCGTAGACAATGCGTTTGAGGGGATTGATAGGGCGATCGCCAACACCAAAAAGAACCTCACCAACGCCCGCGAACTCTTTGAAAGCTATCTAAATTCCATCTTCACTCAGAAGGGCAATGGGTGGGTAGAAAGGCAATTAAAGGACGTTTGCTTCCAAATTACGGATGGTAAACATGGAGACTGTGGAAATGAAGCTGATTCAGGCTACTTCTTCTTAAGTGCCAAGGATGTTAAACAGGATCGACTAAATTACAAAGGTGCAAGACAAATTACAAAAAAGGATTTTGAAGAAACTCATAGAAGAACAAGGTTAGAACCTGGTGATGTTCTTATAACTAATAGCGGAACCATAGGCCGTACAGCCATAGCTCCAGAAGATGAAAGGACTTACAAGACAACATTTCAGAAAAGCGTCGCCATCTTAAAGCCAAATAAAGAGCTAATAAATAGTGAATTTTGTCGGTATAGCTTAATGGCTCATCTTAGTGAAATGGTTGCGATTTCAGCAGGTACAGCCCAGAAGAATTTGTTGCTTCGTGATATAAGAGTACATCGTTTTTATCTGCCAGAAACGGTTTACGAACAAAAGAGAATTGCTGCTAAACTGGATGAGTTTTGTCAAGAGATTCAACGGCTCGAAGCCATCTATAAACAGAAACTTGCTGCCCTGAACGAACTTAAACAATCCATTCTGCAAAAAGCTTTCACAGGCGAACTCACCGCAGACACCGCTAATCAGGTGGCGAAAAAAGCTGAGGAGACGATCGCCGCGTAAAGAAAGCAGCTTCATTCACCAGCAGATTCAATAACTCAGTTTCTAACTAACACCATCATCTTGTATGAAAGCAATTGAAATTACAGCAACCATTGACGAAAGCGGACAACTGACGCTCGATCGCTCGATCGGCATCATCAAACCGCAGCGCGTTCGCATCATCATCTTAATTGCCGAAGATGACGAAGCCGACCCCGACGAAACGCCGACCGAGATTGCGATCGAAGGAATTCATCAAGGCTTACGCGAAGCTCTAGCAGGGCAAACGATTCCACTTTCAGAAATGTGGCAGGGCATTGATGCAGAATGAGCCGCCCATCTCGATCGCGCTGACTCCTCGCTTTAAACGAGATCTGCGCGACCTTGCCAAACGCTACCGCTCAATTCGCATTGACCTTCAACCCCTAATCGAGCAGCTTCAAGCAGGCGAAACACCTGGCGATCGTGTTTCTGGCACTGCATGCCAGATTTTCAAAGTTCGTCTCAAAAACAGCAACATTCAAAAAGGAAAAAGCGCAGGCTATCGCGTTATTTATTACGTGAAAACTGAAAAAGAAATTATTCTCGCCACTCTCTATTCCAAATCTGACTCCTCAGATGTTAGCAATGAAGTAATTGAAGCGGCGATCGCGCAGTACGAGCAAGATCAAGCAGCAGACAATTCAGATTCTTGAGCAAAACGTTCCATGGACGAAGCCAAAACCATGACGAACTGATGAATCACCAATCACCCAGGATTTGACTCATGCTGATTCAGAAAATCATTCAAGAACTACAAAACATCCCCGAAGAAAAGCTGGCAGAGCTTTACGACGTGATTCATTACTTTCGCCTCGGCCTAAACAAAGAGACTGCCCAACCCCGCACCCCCAGACTTCTCACCGCACAGCTCAGCGATGCCTTCTTTGAACCGCTGCCAGAAGAAGAACTTCAGCAATGGGAAAGACTATGAACGAAGCCGAAACCCGCGCCGATCTGATCGACCCCGCTCTTCAAGCCGCAGGCTGGGGAATCGTCGAAGGCAGCCGCATCCGTCGGGAAGTCATTGCCCCCGGTCGCCTGATCGGTAGCGGACAACGCGCCCAATCTGAATATGCAGACTACGTGCTCGTTTATCGTGGCGAAAAGCTCGCCGTCATCGAAGCCAAAAAGCGCAGCCTGCCCGACACCGCAGGCGTGGGTCAAGCCAAAAAATACGCCGAAAAGCTACAAGCCCGATTCGCCTATTCCACCAATGGCGATCGCATCTACCAGATCGATATGCGGACTGGAGCAGAAGGCTACATCAGCCAGTATCCCAGCCCCAACCAGCTTTGGGATGCCACCTTCAGTGCAGAGAACCAATGGCGCGATCGCTTTGCTGACGTTCCGTTTGAAACCCGCAGCGGCACTTGGGAAGCCCGCTACTACCAGCACAACGCCATCAAGCACGTCCTAGAGGCAATCACAGAGGGACGCGATCGGATTCTGCTGACAATGGCAACAGGCACAGGCAAAACCCTCGTCGCCTTTCAACTCACCTGGAAACTGTTTCAGAGCCGCTGGAATCTGAGCCGCCAACCGACCCGCCGCCCCCGCATCCTGTTTCTGGCCGATCGCAACATTCTGGCAAACCAAGCCTACAACGCCTTCTCCGCCTTCCCCGATGATGCCCTGGTGCGAATCGACCCTGAAATCATCAAAAAGCGCGGCAGAGTCCCCAAAAATGGCAGCGTCTTCTTCACCATCTTCCAAACCTTCATGGCCGGAAAGGACGCGGCTGGCAACCCTGTCCCCAACTTCGGCGACTACCCGCCCGACTTCTTCGACTTCATCATCATCGATGAATGTCATCGAGGCGGAGCCAGCGACGAAAGCAACTGGCGTGGCATCCTCGACTACTTCGCGCCCGCCGTGCAGCTCGGCCTCACCGCCACCCCCAAACGCGCTAACAACGCCGACACCTACGCCTATTTTGGCGATCCGGTCTACAGCTACGCGCTCAAAGACGGCATCAACGACGGCTTCCTCACTCCCTTCAAAGTGCAGCAGATCGACACGACGCTGGACGAATACGTTTACAGCGCCGAAGACGAACTGATCGAAGGCGCGATCGACACGACCAGAACCTACACCGAAGCCGACTTCAACCGCATTATCGAGATTGCCGATCGCGAACGCTACCGGGTGCAGTTGTTTATGGAGGCGATCGATCAGAACCAAAAGACTTTGGTTTTCTGCGCCACCCAAGACCACGCCCTGGCCGTGCGCGATCTGATCAACCAAATGAAAATCAGCACCGAGCCAAACTACTGCGTCCGCGTCACTGCCGACGATGGAAAACTTGGCGAGCAGCACCTTAGCACCTTCCAGGACAACGAGAAAAGCATTCCCACCATTCTCACGACTTCTCAAAAACTCTCGACTGGCGTGGATGCCCGAAACGTCCGCAACATTGTCCTGATGCGCCCAATCAATACGATGATCGAGTTCAAACAAATTATCGGTCGGGGCACTCGCCTATTCGACGGCAAAGACTACTTCACCATCTACGATTTTGTCGAAGCCTACGAACACTTTAACGACCCGGAATGGGACGGCGAACCCCAAGAACCTGTGCGCGTCACCTCCCGACCTCGTGATGGAGGAACTGAACCCATCCGACCTACAGGCGGCAACGGTGGGAGTGGTGAAGGTGATGAGGGCGATCGAGGTGGGGGCGATTATCCCCGTCCCAGCACAATCAAAATTAGATTGGCAGACGGGAAAGAACGCACCCTCCAGCACCGCACAGCCACCATCTTCTGGAGTCCAGACGGCAAACCGATGACCGCTGCTGAATTTGTCGAACGACTCTTCGGCGAAATCCCCGCACTCTTTCGAGACGAAGCCGAACTGCGAACCCTGTGGAGCCGCCCCGATACGCGCAAAGCTCTCCTAGAAGGACTGGGAGAAAAAGGCTATGGAGACGAACAACTCACCGAGATCAGCCGCCTCATTGACGCTGAGAAAAGCGATCTGTATGACGTACTAACTTACATTGCCTACGCCTCTACACCGATCAGCCGCCGAGAGCGAGTCATGATTCATAAGTCACTAATTTTCTCTCGCTACTTCGGCAAGCAGCAAGAATTTCTAGACTTCGTGCTGGAGCAATATGTCAAAGCAGGAGTGAGAGAACTCGATCAAGATAAGCTACCGCACCTGCTGAAGCTGAAATATCACGACGTTAGAGACGCGGTAGCCGACTTAGGCAGTGTTAATGACATCCGAAAAACATTCATCGATTTTCAGGAATATTTGTATGCTCAGGAGGGAGCAGCGTAATAATGCATTGTTACGCTGCCGGGTTTGTAAAATAGTTTGTGTCAAGGGTCAGAAATGAGATCTAATGAACTACTAAACCAGAGACCTGAAACCCATGACCTTTTCCCCTGAACTTTTAGACGAACTGCTCAAAGGCTACGAGAACCCTGAAGACTTGCTCGGACAAGGCGGCATCCTCAAGCAACTGACGGCTGCTCTCGTGGAACGGTGTTTGAATGCTGAACTCAAGACGCAGTTGGAGGAGCAACGCACCGAACCAACGACCGAAGCGTCATCGCCGCCTAACCGCCGGAACGGACACAGCAAAAAGACGATCAAGGGCGAGTTTGGGCAAGCCGAAATCAGCATTCCACGCGACCGCAATGGCGAGTTTGAGCCCATCATTGTCAAGAAAGGGCAGACCCGATTTGATGGGTTTGACGACAAAATTCTGTGTTTGTATGCGCGAGGGATGAGTACCCGTGACATTCAAGCCCAACTGCAAGACTTGTATGGCGTCGAGGTATCGGCTGGCCTGATTTCTAATGTCACTGATGCGGTGGAGCAAGAGCGCAAGCTTTGGCAAAATCGCAGCTTGGATGCGGTCTATCCCATTGTCTACTTCGACGCTCTGGTCGTCAAAGTGCGGCAGGATGGGCGGGTCATCAACAAAGCCATTCACCTCGCACTTGGGGTGAATCTGGCTGGAACGAAGGAACTTTTGGGGATGTGGATGACCCAGAACGAGTCGGCTAAATTTTGGCTCTCCGTCTTGACCGAGCTGCAAAACCGAGGACTCAAGGACATCTTGATTGCTTGTGTGGATGGACTAACTGGCTTTCCTGATGCGATTGAAGCGGTTTTTCCCAAAACTCAGGTGCAGTTGTGCATTGTGCATCTGGTGCGAAATGCTTTGAGCTATGTGTCTTACAAAGATCGCAAAGCGGTCGCTGCCGACTTGCGATTGATCTACACCGCCAGCACTGAAGCCGAGGCAGAGCAGCAGCTTGTGAGCTTTGCCGAAACTTGGGACAAGCAGTATCCCACCATTAGCAAATCCTGGCTCAACCACTGGCAGCGGATTATCCCGTTTTTCGCCTTCCCGCCTGAAATCCGCAAGGCCATCTACACCACCAACGCGATTGAATCAATGAACATGACCCTGCGAAAAGTGCTCAAGCCGCACCGCGCCTTTCCGACCGATGAATCGGCGCTCAAAGTTGTCTACCTGGCGATTGCAAACATCTCGAAGAAATGGACGATGCCGATTCGAGACTGGAAGCCTGCACTCAATCGATTTGCGATCGAGTTTGAAGGCAGGTTTCCAATCTAATTTTTACCCTTGACACAAACCGATTGACATACCCACGCTGCCTAATGCCGAATATCGTGATGCCCTAGACCTGTCAAAACTGTTGATGTGTCAATTCCTTTTTTGCGCCGTTTTTCGATCGTAGATGGCTCAGGAGCTAGATTGAGTAATAGCTACCAACGCTACAGGTATCGGTAGAAAATATTTCTGTTGTCCAAGCCTTGGAAGTACTCTGGACTGACTCAACCACTCCGATATCTCCTTTCCTGCTTCTCTGGCTTCCTCAAGAAGTGAATGATCAACCACATCTACATTATTTTGAACAGCCTCTTTTTCGAGTAACTGAATCACTTGATTAACACAATCAGCAGAATAACCATTGGGCTGAATTGGAGAACTCAAGCTGTCGCCAAAAGCGTAGAAGGTCAAATACGACAAGCCACTGTCACCGAAGTTTTCTTCTACTTCAAGCATAGGGTGAGTGGCGAACAGCAAATACCGACTCCCCACAAGACTAGGAATCGCTTTGAATAGACTATTGCCAGAAACAATCGTGAAATCTGCTTGACGCTGCCTAGCTAATGAACAAGCCAAGTCTCCGATCGAATCTGCGCGTTTGAGAGGGCGATGTTTCCATACATCTCCATCTTTACCTCTCCTTTCGTCTTTTACCCAAGGACGTAATCCCGCTAAGGAATAGGTGTCACTGCCACCACCAAAGAGATTAAATTCTGGATCAAACGTGATTTTGTTTGCTTTCCAATTCTCGTCTTTCCGTTTGATGGTTGCCACTACTGCTTGTGCTGTCTCGCTAGTAGTGGCTTGATTAACTGCGAATATCGGTCGTTGCCACTCAACAGTGTTGAAGTTCAGTTTGAACTCTGCTTGATCACGCAAGGGCAATCCTAGTTTGACCCAGTATTCTAGTCTTTGAGCCAGCATTGCTCTGTCGATTACTGCTTTTGCAATCAAGTCCTTCTGAAGCTTTCCCAAATTATCATTCATTTTTTGGTTCTGCTCACCTGCTTTCCTCAGAAGCTCATCAATGATTACTGGCTGTTCTTCAACTGCTGTTTCCACTTCATCCTCATCCAACGAGCCAAGAATTCTCAATCTTAATTGCTCGTCTGCTATGCCTAATTGGTTGAACTTCTCATGTAAAATTTCCTCTCTTCTAGCCTCATGAGTTTCCGTCATCATCAAGTAATAGGCAACGACATCGCATACTTGTCCAAGTCTTGCAACTCGTCCATTTCGTTGCATCAGAACAGCAGGTGAGGAGCTTAAATCCCAATGCACAACGCGGTTCGCAACCTGAAAATCAAAACCTTCATCAGCAGCAGATGTGGCAACTAAAACTCGAATCGCAGGCTTTTCTTCACCGCGAAATCTACGCACTGCTCTCTCTCTTTCGCTATCTCCCATACTGCCAGTCAACTTGTCAGAGATTTTGGGAAGAGCTTTGGTTATGATTTCGCAAGTCTGCAAGATCTCTGTGAAGACAAGGAATCGCGAATCAGGATACTCTTCAAGCATTCTTTTCAACCAGTGTAGCTTGGCGTTTTCTACTCCCTCATTTTGAGATGACGCAGAGAAGTTGAGCAGTCTGGCAGCTAAAGTCGTCAGCTCAAGAATTTCACTTGGTGTTGCACTAAATCCTTTGTCTTCATCGTCTTTCTTTCGCAAACTCTCGCTAAATCTGTAGATGTCATCAACTTTTCCGCCGCCTGCAAGATTAGCAAGTCTGAAATGGAAACTGTCACTAGGAAAAGATACGTCAGCGTATTTGTTGGGACTACCCAAATCAAACTCTGCAATCCTTTGGGAAATTTGAATAATCAGCCTACGCAGACTTTCGGTACTTTCAGAGGTATCCTGTCTGTAGATTGCTTGAGTTCTCCAAGTTTTATGTCGAATGCACCAGCGGAACAGCCAAATAGCGCCTGCTATGGAACTGCTCGTTAGCCTCATCTCAAGCTGTCTTGTCGCGAAACCACCGAAACTTTCACCATTGTCTAGACAAATTCTTTGAACTGTTGCACGTACCTCTCCCATAATGTCGAGATACTCTAGAGTTGTCTCAAGTTTTATTCGATCGACGGTAAGTCTTGGAAAAAGTGGTTGACCATCCCAACCAGATACATTGTTCTGCTGCCGCCAGATCACTGCGGCGGTGGAGTCTTCCTTCTTTAACTCTGCTACAAGATGACTTTCACGAACATCGGTTGAAAATGCATTTTCAACTGTGGTTTGATGAGAAATTAAACGCAGTAGGTTAATGAATTGAGTGCTGGAGCGAAAAGGGGTTGCACTCATCAAAACCACGAGTTTTGGTGATTCTGATTCTTGCCAATACTCACCACTGATTAGCTGATATGCTGCTTTGTAAGTTTGAGTTGCTAATCTAATTCGCTCAGTCCGATTTAGTTCTTCGCTGCTTCCACAATGATGACATTCATCGATAATTAAAATTTCAGGTCTAACTTCTTTAGGTAGATCCTCTTTGTCACTCTCCTCGACATAGAGGCGTGCGGCATCAATACTGGCAACTTGAATGCCACTAGTATTGTTTTTGCCGTAGCTTCGGAAGGAGTCAACCACTTGGACAATATTCTGGTTTTGCCCATCGACCGTCAGCGCACCTTTCATTACAGATTGCAGCTTAAGGCAAGCGTCTTCAACAAGTCCCGCCTTTGTGAGATACAAGCATCTGAACCGCTCAAAACTGCCTTTAGCGATCAGCAAGTCTCTCAGAACTAGACCAATCTCAATCGTTTTGCCAAGCCCAACTTCATCTGCGATTAACAGGCGATTAACCCTAGTTCCATTGTCTTTCATGTACTGCTGCAAAGCCAGTTGATGAGGAAATGGATCTTTGTCGTTTGCGGTAATACGACCGGAAAAAATGTTAGCCAGAATCTCCAACGCACCTAGCCGCATGACAGTATTCACGTAGAAGTCTTGATCAATTGGTGAATTGCCTAATACACTCTCACCTGGAAAATACTCTCGTGAATCATAAATCCGCTGCACAACCTCTGGGAATTCTGTTTCATACCAAGACCACCCACGAAAATTATTGCTAGGTATTCCACGTCTATCTGTTATTTCGTTGATGTTTGCAGTAGCGCCTCGTGTATAGGAGTAGTGGGTAAAAAAACGATCAGAACCGTTGTTTGGATCGCGAATGAAAACTACATCTGAGTGGTAACCGTCTGATGAAGGAATTTCAAATAAAGGCATGACTTCTACTCCTATTTCTTGAAGTTTTTACTACCTAGACTGTGCTTTTAACCCAAAAAACAGAAACATCATTTGAGCTAAACTACAACATTGTGAAATTGACACTGCAAGGTTGACGACGCTACCCATTTCAGGGAGGAGTTTAGTTGCGAACTGCTGTAGTGTTCCCAAGTCTTAACAGAAAATCTCTACTATGTCTGGTGTGTCTAATAGCTCATTGGTGTTTTACTCACGTTCGTACATTTAAGTAGACAAGCATGAATACCCAATACAGGTATTCATGCTTGTCTAAACTTGGCTTCTCGATGGTTTTCCCTTTTGTCTTTGTTTTGCTCCCTAAAGCAATTACTCAAAGCTGAGTGAAATCGCTCAACTTCAGTCAACACGAGACATACAGCGATTTTTGGTGTGGACTGGCGATCGCCCCACCCACAACGGGAGAATGCGGGTTACGGGGGCGTTGTAGTATGTCCTTCAGTCCAGTTTTAGGCCAGCATCTGTAGTGCGGTTGTAGTATTGCATTCTGCTTCGATTCGGTTAACTCCCGGTTGCTGGCAAGTCGTCTCTGGTGAATCTGGCGGATAATGAAGCATCGAGTTTGGTTGCTGCCATGACTCAAGAACTGCTGGATTCGGATGCGATCGTCACCGAGCTTGACATCAGCCATCTGGTCATCGAGGACGACACGCCTGTGGACAACTTGCAATCTGAGAAGCAGCAGCGCTTGCTGGTGGAACCGCTTTACAGTTCCAAGCCGCTGCCGCCTCCATTTCTGGCGGCTGCCAACGTGGGGCTATTCTACAAGCTCAAAGGTGAACCCGTCGTTCCCGATGCGATGTTGAGTCTGCGGGTGCAGTGTGCAGACGACTTCTCGCAGAAACGGAACCGCTCCTACTTTGTGTGGGAGTTGGGGAAGCTGCCGGAGGTTTGCATCGAAATCGTCTCCAATCAGGAAGGTGACGAGCTGGCGCTGAGCCGTAGGTCACAGCAGAAAGGAAAGACGATCGCGAAGAAAGACCAATACGCCCAAATCGGCATTCCCTACTATGTGGTGTTTGACCCACTCAAGCAGATTCAGGGTCAAGACGAGATGAACGGGGCGCTGTTGCGCGTGTGGACGATCGCATCGACCCAATACATAGAAATGACTCCTGCCCCCGGTATCGCGGCTGTGGGTCAGTCGGTTTGGTTGGAAGGAATCGGATTAGGACTAACGCTGTGGTCAGGGCAGTTTGAGGAGGAAGTCACACGGCTCTGGTTGCGGTGGTGCGATCGCGAGGGTCGTGTCATTCCCACTGGCGCAGAAGGACGAGAAATTGAACGTCAGCGGGCAGACCGACTTGCCGAACGACTGCGGGAGATGGGCGTTGATCCAGACGAAATGTGAGCGCTTGGAGACCTGGAACTGAATCAATGGTTTACACCTCCAAAGGGATTAGAGGTTTAGTTCTTCTCTAAGATCCTCGACATTGCGTAGCTTTGACCAATCGACTGAAGCCTCAGCCAACAGATCGATCGCCACTGGAACGAGAGGCTGGGGATCACAGCGATCGCTGCTCCGATGAGACCGCACCGCGACGGCTCTAAGCGTGTCTGGAACGAAGCTTCCTGCTGAGTGAACCGATGCCTGCGTCGATTGCCCCGATCGCTCCGGGTTGGCGTCAGCGATCGCGCTCAACCGAAGTGCGACTGAGCAAGGCGACAGCCTGCCGTTTGGCCGCTTCACCCCGCCGATCGTACCGAGCCGTCGTCGTCGGACTCGCATGGCCCGCCAACTGCTGCACCGTCACGATGTCCACGCCCGCATCGAGCAGTTCTGAAATAAACGTGCGCCGAAAATCGTGCGGCGAAAACGCAGCCACACCTGCTTGCGTTGCCCGCTTTTGCAACGCTCCCAAGACGGCCTGATCACTCAGGCGACGTGGCAGCAAACGCCCCACGCGATGCACGGGATACAGCAGCGCTCCAGCTTCCCCGCCGCGCCACACGACCCAAGCGGCAACGGCCTCCAGTGCCTCCGGTGGTAAGTAGGCCAGTCGATCTTTTTGTCCCTTGCCATTGCGAATCGTCAGTGCCCCGGTGTGCAACTCGACATCGCACCGATCCAAACCGACGACTTCACTGCGGCGTAATCCCGCCTGAAGCAGCCCGATCAAGGCGGCATCGCGAACGCCCGCCGCAGTGGGATCGGCCGCACAAGTGTCCAGCAATGCCTGCACCTCTTTCCGACTTAACGCCCGCCCCCGCAGTAGTCGGGTTCCTTTGATCGCAGGCAGATCGATTGCCTTGGCATAATCGTCTGCCGCCAGTTGCCCCAACCGCAACGCCTCTTTCAACACCCGTCGCAGGGCACACAACATCTTATTGGCGGTTGTGGGCGCATAAGTTTCTTGCAGGACAGCCCGAATCGCCGCTGTATGGACATAGCGCAGCGCTGCCCAATTGAGCGTCAAGGCATCGGCCTGATTTTGGGTGAGCAGGCGGGCGATCGCATCAAGCGACTGGCGCATCGTGCGGCGCGACCCACGACCCAGTTGGGATAGATACACAGCGGCGGGATGCTGACTGAGCGGCAGCGCCGTTGTGAGGATCAGCGCGGCGGGGTGTGGGGGAGACGAGGGCGGACATGGATTGGCGAGCGGCGATAGGCGAGATGGCTTATGAAAACTCCTATTCTCACAAGTCACCCCACACGCCGCCCAAACCCGCGCCATGTCTGCGATCGCGTCCGTTCCCACCCCCAATGCGCTGGTGCTGACGACGGCACTGCCGTTAAGCCAGCATCCCGCCGCTGTGTACCTCGGATCGCTCAGTCGCGGGTCACGTCGGACGATGCGCCAATCCTTGAATGCGATCGCCCGCCTGCTCACCCAAAATCAGGCCGATGCGCTCACGCTCAATTGGGCAGCGTTGCGGTATGTCCACACGGCGGCAATTCGATCGCTCTTGCAAGAAACCTATGCCCCCACAACCGCGAATAAAATGCTCTGTGCCCTGCGGCGAGTTCTGAAGGAAGCGCTGCGGTTGGGGCAACTGGCGGCAGAGGATTACGCCAAGGCGATCGATCTGCCTGCGATCAAGGGAACCCGACTGTTGCGGGGGCGGGCGTTGAGTCGGAAAGAGGTGCAGGCGTTACTGGCAGCTTGTGCCGCTGACCCGACTCCGGCAGGCGTTCGCGATGCGGCCCTGATCGGGCTACTTCAGGCCGGACTGCGCCGGAGCGAAGTCGTCGGCTTGGATCGGTGCGATGTGGAATTGACCACTGGGTCACTGACGATTCGCAATGGCAAGGGACAAAAAGACCGACTGGCCTACTTGCCCCGGAGGCACTGGAGGCCGTCGCCGCTT
>JAAUTJ010000086.1 GCA_012031475.1 Leptolyngbyaceae cyanobacterium SM1_3_5
GACGATCGAGCCGCCATGTACGCCTGCACCGGGACCAATATCCACGAGATAATCCGCAGCGCGAATCGTGTCTTCATCATGTTCCACCACGATCAAGGTATTGCCCAAGTCGCGCAGGCGGTGCAGCGTTTGCAGGAGGCGATCGTTATCGCGCTGATGCAGGCCGATACTCGGCTCGTCCAGCACATACAGAACGCCCGTCAAGCCCGACCCGATCTGCGTGGCGAGTCGGATGCGCTGGGCTTCGCCGCCGGAAAGGGTCATGGCAGTGCGATCGAGCGTCAGATAGTCCAGCCCGACATCCAGCAAAAATTGCAGACGCGCCCGGACTTCTCTTAACGCCAAATCCCCAATCTGCGCTTGTCGGGTTGACAGGTTCATTTCGGTGACGCGGGTTAAGCAGTCGCGGATTGAAACGCTGGTCAAGTCTTTGAGGCGATATTGGCCGAGTCGAACCGCAAGCGAGGCGGGCTTGAGGCGATCGCCGCCACACACTTCGCAAGGCTGATTCACCAAATATTGCTCTAGCTTTTGCCGAAACATTTCGGATGTGCTTTCTTCATACTGCCGCTCTAGCATGGGCAGTGCGCCTTCGTAGCGGCGATGATAGCCCTTCGTGTCGCGATAGCGCGTGTCCGATTCGATGTAAATCTTTTCTTCTGAGCCGTGCAAAATCACGTGCTGCTGGTCGGGCGTCAGGGTTTCCCAGGGCGCTTGCAGTTCAAACCCAAAGGCTTGGCCGACGCTGTAGAGCAAGGAAAAGTAGTAGGTGTTGTCTTTTTCTGACCAGGGGCGATCGCGCATACACGGGCAGACTTGGATCGGGCACGACCAACTCGGCGGAAAACGTGCGCTTTGTGCCCAAGCCGTGACATTCTGGGCAGGCTCCGTAAGGCGAGTTGAAGGAGAACAGGCGGGGCGACAGTTCTTCCATCACTGCGCCGTGAATTGGGCAGGCGAAGTTTTCCGAGAAGACGACATCGATCGATTTCGGCGCTTCCTCTTCTGCCGGATGGCCGTAGCGTCCGGCAGGTTCAGCCGCGACGTTTGGCAAAACGGATAGCTGCGATCCCGGCGGTAGCGGAATCACGTTATTTGCATCCGGCAGAATTTCGACGATCGCAATGCCTTCCGATCGCTTCAGGCAGGTGGACAGCGAATCCACCAAACGCTCTTGGATGTTGTCGCGCTTGACCAAGCGATCGACCACGACTTCGATATTGTGATATTGATTTTTGTCGAGTTCGATTGAATCGCTCAGTTCGCGCACTTCGCCATCGACGCGGACGCGCACAAATCCCTCAGAGGCGAGGCTGGAGAGCATTTTCTTGTGCGTTCCTTTTTTGCCGCGCACAACCGGAGCCAAAACCTGAAAGCGCGTTCGATCGGGCAGTTCCAAAACGCGATCGGTCATTTCGTCGATCGTCTGCGGCACGATCGATCGATCGCAAATGGGACAGTGCGGCTCTCCGGCGCGTCCGTACAAGAGGCGCAGATAGTCGTAGATTTCCGTTACGGTTCCGACTGTCGATCGCGGGTTGTGCGAAGTCGATTTCTGGTCGATCGAGATGGCAGGGCTGAGTCCTTCGATCGCGTCTACGTCCGGCTTATCGACCTGTCCCAAAAACTGGCGGGCATAAGCGCTCAGCGATTCCACGTAGCGCCGCTGACCTTCGGCAAAGATCGTGTCAAAGGCGAGCGAGGATTTACCGGAACCGGAAACGCCCGTGAACACAATCAGGCGATCGCGCGGCAGTTCCAGATCGATATCTTTGAGGTTGTGCTGTCGTGCGCCCCGGATGCGAATGCTGTTGAGCGACTGGATCGATCGATGGCCGTTTTGATGTCCGTTCTGATGAGCGGAAGCATCGGTGGAAGGGCGGTCAGATTTGCGATCAGGCATGGAGGGGCAATCCCAAAGCAGCATTTCTACGGGAAACAGTCCTTGACGATCCTATCGCTACTTCCTAAATTTCAGCGATATCGCGATCGACAAATCAGGTCAAGTGCCCATTCTAGCTTGATTTTTAGTTTGCAGTACAGGCGCTCGGATGAGGCGGAGGGCGTTAGACGCTCAACTCGGCTGCGGCTCGATCGATTGGCGGCTGCGTCAGCGTCAGCGTACAGCGAATTTGGTAGGCTGGCTCGATCGACTGCTCCAGGCTGCCCTGCATTTGTTCCAACAGCAGTTGATCGATCACGAGGTTGAGTCCGGCTTCTGGAGCGGGTTCGGTGGCAGCGGGGCGATCGTCCGCGACGGTAATCTGCGCGGTGCGGGTGGTGGGGGAAACTTGGGCAGCGACTTGAATCGTGCCTTCGCGCAGGGTCGCGATCGAATTTGTCACCAGATGTAGCAGAATTTGCCGCAGCCAGCGCGGGTCAGCAACCACGTAAATGGCGCGATCGGGGCGATCGAATTCGAGGCGGAGGCTGCGGTTTTGTGCCTGCAAATAGGTGAGGCTGCGGACTTCTTCAAATAAACTTGATAGCTGCACGGACTGAAGCTCTGGAGCCGCCGTGCCCGCTTGCACTTTGGAAACGGTGATCACTTCATCCAGTCGAGACAGCATTTTTTGAGCGGCAGCTTGGGCTTGGGCGACAAATTCGCGCTCTTCTTCGGGACTGTCGCTCAGGTCAGAGAGGATGAGCTGATGCAGGCTGATGATGCTGTTGAGCGGCGATCGCAATTCGTGCGAGGTTTTGGCGAGAAATGTGGCTTTGAAGCGCTCCATTTCAACCGCCATGCGGTAGGCAGGCTGAGCGAGGTCGGGTTGAGCGGCCTTAGAAGCAATGGCAGAAGCATCGGCAGAAGCATCGGCATCGGCTGCAAGGGCGATCGCCTCACGGGTTGAAGCAGTTTGCTGATCAGCCAGCCCATTCCCAGCCCCACACCCCAATAGAGAAATTTGCTCCAGTCCATAATTGCGGTAACGGATATGGCTTGACGTGAATAGCGGCGGAACCTTGGATCTGACGGGCAGGGCGATCGATCGCTGCAATTGACCACAACTAAAATCAAAATCGCCGCTGATCCTGCCAGTTTCAGCAGGAAGCGACGAACACCAGCTAAGCCTACCATAGGCATTTCCGTTTCAGGCTATTCCGGCAGTCCCCAAATTCTCAGGCGATCGGCCAGCCAGCCCGTGCTGTGCAGACGATCGATCGATGCGTTCACCCGCGATCGCAAATCGCTGTAGCGGTTGCCTTTCGGCAGGGCGACGCTGAGCGCTTCGGCAGAAATCAGCGGATCAATCCGGCGATATTGCGGAAATTCCTGCATCCAGCCTGTCAGAAGGCTGGCATCCGCAGCAAACGCAACGGCGCGATTTGACTCCAGCAAAGTCAGCGCTTCTTGATATGAACTCACACCGACCAGAAGGGTAGACGGCAGCAGCGATCGCACAACCGCGATTGTGCTAGAGCCATTCAGAACCGCGACGGGCTGACGCAGCAAGTCGTCGAGCCGCTCGATCGCCGGATCTTTTGTGATAAACGTCGTCCCGTCAAAGTAATACGGCGAACTGAAATCCACCAGTCGGGCGCGGGCACCTGTCGCCGTCATCCGCGCAATCACAAGATCGACTTCGCCAGCCAGCAGGGTTGACAGGCGGCGATCGTTACGCACGGGCACAAAGGTGACTTCGGCTTCATCACCCAGCAGATCGATCGCCAACTGCCGCGCCAAATCAATTTCCAGGCCAGCGAGTTCGCCATTTCGCAGAAAGCCAAGCGGCGGCAAATTGTCCTTTACAGCAACAATTAGCCGCCCCCCGTGCTTGAATTTCTGATTGCGTTGCTGCCCGATTGGGTAGCGCAACGTGGGTGAGCAGCCACCCAGCCAGCAGCAAAGTTATCAGCCAAATTGTCCACCGCTTCACGGTTGCACTCAGTCTACTTACTTGGCAATCTACTTACCTGGCTTGACCTGCCGCTTCGACCACTTTGCCAAAGCCCGATGGGTCAAGAACGGCCATTTGTGCGAGCATCTTGCGGTTAATTTCGATGTTGGCCTTTTTGAGGCTGCCCATCAATTGGCTGTAGCTCATGCCGTGCATTCTAGCAGCGGCGTTGATGCGGGTAATCCACAGACGACGAAAATCGCGCTTGCGCTTGCGGCGATCGCGATAGGCATTGCGTAGGGCTTTCATCACCTGCTGGTTAGCAGTGCGAAACAAAGTCGAGTGCGAGCCTCGAAAGCCCTTAGCGAGTTTTAGAATTTTTTTGCGGCGCTTACGTGCAACATTGCCGCGCTTAACCCGTGTCATGATTGAGAGTTCCTAGTAGTTGCGAGTGGGCGAGCGTGCCTTACAAATCGTGCCTTACAAGTAGGGCAGCATCAGTTCGACGTTTTCGGCATCGCGCTCGTGTACGACGACCAGTCCGGTCAGCCGACGTTTGCGCGTCGAGGTTTTGTGCTGGAGCATGTGGTTTTTGAAGGCTTTGCGGCGCATCAGTTTTCCGCTACCGCTCCGCTGAAAGCGCTTGGCAGCCGCCTTCCGAGTTTTTAGCTTAGGCATTGATTTGGTTTAAATTCAACACAGTCTATCATCTTACCAGCGATCGCCGCATTTCGGCTAATATTAAGTCACCATTCGCACCGTTTGGCCGAGAAAGATTGAACCGTATTTTTGCCCAGACCGCATTTTGCCCAGACCGTTACAGCGCTTGCGATCGATCGCGGGGCTTGTTGAGGCGATCGCGGATTTGGGCAAGCTGTGCCTGACTGTTGACGGGCGATCGCGGCAGGGGCGTTGAGCTATCCGGCCAAAAGGACAAATCGCTGCAAGGGCAATCGAGCGATCGAACGCCCAAATCAGGGACGGGCACAGGCATGGCACAGCGGGCACAGGGAGTAATTTCCCAAGCGGGGCTGAGCAGTTCGGCAACGGTTTGTTGGGTTCCTTCCAGGTAGCAGTCGCCCGCTTCGGCTGAGGTGACGCGCTGCCAGCACCCTTCAAACGCATCGCTGTATCGATCGCCTTGAATAATCGGCTGGGGCAGCAACGCCTCTTTGCCGCCGTGAATTAAAACTTTCTTGCCAAGCTGAAACCAATAGGCGAGATATTGTCTCACTTGTGCTGAAGCAGCCATTGAAATTTCCTCAAAACGGCGATCGCATCACATTGATTTACAGTTTGTAAGATGTATGTTCGATTCTTGGAGCATCGAGCGGCAGATTGCCGATTGCTTCAAAGGATAGAAATTCACCTTCGTGCTCGATCGTAACGAATTTAGGCAGGCCAACTGTGAAGGGAATCTATAGTTCCGCGCTACTCGACCGTATCGGGCAATCGTACCCCCAACACGGGTTAGGTCAATCGCATAGCCGCCCGTCACCAGATAAACCGCATCCGCGATCGCCCCAATCGTTCGGGTGAGGTTGCCCAAGCGATCGCGAAATCGCCGCCCGCTTTCGTAAGCAGGAATCACGCCCCAGCCGACTTCTTCTGCTACAAAAATCAGATCGCTCGGCGTCTGCTGCAAACAGGCAATCAGGTGAGAAACGCTTTGCTGCCAATCGATTTCAGACTGGTCAATCAAATTTGCCAGCCAGGTTCCCAGCGAATCGATCAGCAGGCATTCGGTGGATTGAGATTGGGCGATCGCATGTGCCAGTTCGATCGGCACATGCTGAGTTTGCCAGTCTGCCGGACGACGCTGCTGATGCTTGGCGATGCGGGCTTGCCACTCGCGATCCGCCAGATTGACCTGAGCGGTGGCAATGTAAACGATCGACCGGGTGGACTGGCGGGCGATTGCTTCTGCCCATTCGCTTTTGCCCGATCGCGCCGGACCTGTGACTAGAATCAGCATTGCCGCAATGAAGTAATTTGCAAAAAACTAGCGTAGCGCTGATTAGCCGGCGATCGAGTCTGACCCGATCGCGAATTGATTGAGTGTTCAACTTGTCAGGTTCGATCGCCCCACTTCCCAAACCGCTTCACACCCAGCAACAATCCGCCCAACGCCAGCATTCCCATCACGCCCGCCAGCGGATTTTGATTCATTCCCGTCACCCACTGCGGTACGGAATCGCCATCCTCGACGAGTTCACCGACATTCACCAGATAGTAGCCCCAGACCAATCCCGCGTGAAGTCCGATCGCCAGCCCCAACTGTTGCCCGCTGACTCGCTTCGCCCTGACCAGCAAAACGCCTAGCAGCAGCAAACCGGGAAACTGCGGCAGCGATCGCAGGACGGCTGACCAGTCGAACGGCAATCCGAGCAGCGAAACGATCGCGCCCTCGATCGGTTTGGTGTAGTGCAGAAGCGCAAAGATTAAGCTGTTTGCCAGCAGTGCGATCGAGGGACGATAATCGCGCTCTAGCTCTTGCAGCAGCCAGCCACGAAAAATTAGTTCTTCAAGAATGCCAAAGACGCTTGCCACCAGCAAACCTTCGATCGCAATCCGAATCAGTGGCACAGGCGGCCATTGTGCTTGCAGCCAGCCGAAGCCAAGTTCGATCGCAAAGAGGGCGAACAGGCTGAAAGAGCCGATCGCAAAACCCAGCAGCAGCAATCGACCGTTCGATCGAGTCAGTTGCAGTCCATAGTGTTGCAGCCAATTCGGTGCGCCACAGATTTGCTTTGTCCACCAGCGCAGCAGCAGCACAAATTCAACAAACAGCAGTGTCATCGCCAAAATGCTGACCGTGTTGCTGTCTGGAACAAGAATGCGAATTAGAGCGTAGGGCGGTAGCCAAAAAATCGCCAACAGTCCGACGAAGGCCAGCAGGCGAATGGGGGCGATCGATCGATCGAGTCGAGCGGGAGATAGCAAGCGCGGTTACTCGTCCGGTTCGATCGAACTCGTTAGGCCATGCGATTTCAGCGTGTCGCTATAGAATTCAGCGTGTTCTTGAGCGCAAATGATGACTAAACCTGTGCCGTTCGTGTGGGCTTCCATCATGATCGAGACGGCTTGCGGCACGGTCAAGCTGGACACGGTTTTCACCAGCGCTTCGACGACAAACTCCATCGAGTTAAAGTCGTCATTGTGCAGCAAAACGCGATAGCGCGGCGCGGGCTTGCGAATGGTTGAGGTTGAACTTTGTTGAATCGTTTCAACTGGCACGGCAAATCTCCGTTTGATTGATCAAGATGGGCTTGTGGAAAAATCATTGGTTCGCAGCGGCTCGGCTGGAAATTGTGCGATCGCTGCGGCAAATCGAAAACGCGACCCAAACGAGCGGCTGATTGCTTCAGCTTTTGCCGTTTGTGACATTACTTCATTTATATCACTTTCATTCTGAGAAGATCGCCGCTTTTAGCCGAAACTTGCTTTAATCTGGGCTGTCCACTGCTGGCACGAAATCTCCACGATCGATCGATAAAATAGAAGCCATCGCAGGCGATCGCTCACCTCCAGCCTGTCCCTCGATCGATGAAATCTGCCGTTAATTTTCAGCCGCTACAAATTTTGTGTCTTGAACACGATCGCCTACGTCTCTATGTCGAAGTGATTCAGGTGGCCGAGCCGCGTCAGATGTGCTGGGTGCGTCCGCTGATGCTGGCTGAAATCGAGGATTTAAGCGCTTTTAGATTGACATTGCGGCAGGATTTGCGGCAGTGTGCCGATTTGCTCTGGCCGATCGATGCTTTTCGGGCTGCGATCGATACCGAAGTGCTGCCGCTGTTGGCGCAGCTTGGCGAAACTGTGCCGCCAGAAGCGGCGCGAACGGCGCGTCAGCAGCTTCAACTGTTGATGCAGCAGGTGTGGCAATCGAATCAGGCATAGCGAATTCCGGCTTCGCGCATCCGTTCGATCGCCTCGTGCATTCGTTCCACTGCGATCGTCAGCGCAATCCGAAAATAGCGATCGCCACCCGCGCCATAGCCGACTCCGGGCGCAACGACGATGCCGCATTTTTCCATCAGCAGCAGGACAAATTCGGTTGAACTGTAGCCAGCAGGAACCGGAACCCACACGTACAGCGTGGCTTTGGGCGGCTCGATCGGCCAGCCGAGCGATCGCAATCCAGCCACGATCAGATCGCGCCGATTTTCGTAGATCGTCATTAGCTGCTGAAGCTGCACTGCATCGGTGGCAAATCCGGCGATCGCCGCTTGCTGAACGGCTTTGAACAAGCCAGAATCCACGTTGGTTTTCACCTGATTTAAGCCTTTGATGCCGATCGGATTTCCGGCAACGAAGCCGACGCGCCAGCCCGTCATGTTGTACGACTTCGACAAGCTGTGAAATTCGATCGCAATCTCTTTTGCACCCGGAACTTGCAGAACGCTGGGCGGCTTGTAGCCCTCATAGGCGATTTCCGCATAGGCGTGGTCGTGACACAGCAAAATTTGGTGCCTGTGACAGAACGCCACTAGTTCGGCAAAAAACTCCAGCGGGGCCACTGCGCCCGTCGGATTGTTGGGATAGTTGATCCACAACAGCTTGGCGCAATCGGCCACTGCGTCGGGAATGGCACTGAGATCCGGCAGGTAGCCGCGATCGCTGGACAGGGGCATAATGTAAGGCTCACCGCCTGCAAAAATCGTCGCCGTCCGATAGACGGGATAGCCCGGATCGGGAATCAGCGTGTAGTCGCCCGCTTCGACGAAGGCCAAAAAGGTATTGTGAATCGCTTCTTTGGAACCGATCGAAGCAATAATTTCGGAATCAGGATCGAGTCCCGTCACGCCAAATCGCCGTGCCATCCAATCTGCCGCCGCCTGCCGAAAAGCAGGCATTCCCTGATAAGGCGGATAGCTGTGCGTGGTGGGATCGTCGATCGCCTCATGCATCGCCTGCACAATATGGGTCAGCGTGGGGCGATCGGGATCGCCAATGCTGAGATTGATCACATCAACGCCTTGGGCTTGAAGCGCTTGCCGCTGGCGGTTGAGTTGAGCAAACAGGTAGGGCGGAATTTGTTCTAACCGCTTGGCAAACTGCATGACGGCGCGGCACGATCCTCAAGGTAAATGATTCAAACAGTTTACCGTTGAGCGTAGCGCGATCGAACATTTGTTTAGTGAGTGTCTGCTCTCGTAGCACAACTTCGCTTGCTAGAATGAGCAGTTTAAGGATTGGGAACAAGCTGAACGCGGCCCGCATCCATTTCAGACATTAGCAGTTCTAGCGCTTCATAATCTGCATCGGAGATATAACCCAAGCGAGTTAGCTCGTAGTTAATTTCGTTTTCAATTGCAGGGGTTAGCTTACGAATGTACAAAGCTTCTTGAACAAGTTTGCGAATGGCGTAGGTTGTTTTCATGGCAGGTGCTGCCGCTGTTTGGATATGGGCATCTATTGACAATTATTTTCGGCTCAATCACCCGCTTGCGAAGTGATCCAACTCTGCTGCTGATGGTGATCTCAATCACCTGATCGATCGTTGGGGATACTGAACTGTTTTTAGGAATGGATGGAGCGATCGAGTCTTCGTACTTCCACTATCGTACGTGTACGGTTGCAACTATTTGTCGTCCTCCAAACGGCATAAATTCAGGGATATTGCTGTAGTGAAAACCGTGTATGTACTAAAAAAGGTAGGCAATTTACTTCAATTGGATTCGCCGTAAAGCTGAAATAGAACTCGTATTTTCACGGTGATTTGTAGCTGTGTACACTTTCTAGTTGAAATACTTATTGAAATCTTTAAATTACTGGACTTGACAAATAAAGTTTCAGCAAAATAAAGCAAAACTGTTGGTTCATTTTGAAATCAGCAGCTATGTTTTGTAGATATCCAAAATGCGGTTGATTCAATAGCTAGATCAGGCAGGACTGTAAATGATGCAAAATACTCTTGTGCTTCCCAAAACAGAAACGATCGCGCCCAAAGGCCATCTGAACGCGGCCAACGCCGACCTTTTAAAGCGACAGCTTTCCTCGATCGTGACCTCTGAAGATTGCTCGCGGCTGCTTGTGGATATGCACGAGGTCGAATCACTTGACAGTGCAGGTTTAATGGCGCTCGTTGCCGCCCTCACGCTCGCGCAACAGTTCGACAAGCGCTTTAGCCTTTGCTGCGTTCCGCCCTCAATTCGGATTATTTTTGAACTCACACAGCTCGATCGCGCCTTCGAGATCTTTGAGAGCCGTGCTGCATTTGAAGCGGTTGCTGCCTAGCGATCGCTGACGCTGCCAGAAATAACCGCCAGAAATAACGACCAGAAGCAACGCTTGCTCCTCCGGTGTCTGCAAAGCGATTCCTTTCGTGCCAGAGGCTTGGAGGCTCTTGCTAATTTGGGTGCGTCTACAAGGGTTGTTCCAAATCGCCTATTTTTAAATAGCCGATTGCGAACGCCGCAACTTCTCGACAGTTCACGATCGCGATGTTCAGTATAGTGGAGTCAGTAAGCCCCACTGCGATCGAACCTGTGACTATTGCCGTTGAAGCGATCCTCAATGCTGAAATTCTTCGTCCCGCTCGCTATCTGGGCAACGAGCTTGGAGCCGTTCACAAAAGCTGGGAAGCGGCAAACGTCCGCTGGGTGCTGACCTACCCAGAAATTTACGAGGTCGGCGCTTCCAACCTCGGTCACATTATTCTCTACAGCATTCTCAACGCGCAGCCCCGGCAACTGTGCGATCGCGCCTATTTGCCCGCGCCCCGATCTCTCAGCAAAGTTGCGATCGACCCAAACGCCTTTGTTCGCCGTTGAGTCGCGGCGATCGCTCTCCGATTTTGACATTCTCGGCTTTAGCCTCAGCTACGAACTGGGCGCGACCAATGTTCTCGAAATGCTGGATTTGGCGGGCATTCCGCTGACCTGGCAGGATCGATCGAACAGCAACTACCCGCTGATCTTTGCAGGCGGACAAACGGCCACCTCCAACCCCGAACCCTACGCCGACTTCTTCGACTTCATTGTTTTGGGTGACGGCGAAGAACTGCTGCCCGAAATCGGTTTGGTTCTCGAAGAAGGCAAAGCGGCCAATTTCAGCCGTGAAGCCCTGCTGCTCGATCTGGCGCAGGTTCCGGGCGTCTACGTGCCGCAGTTTTACGACATGACGGCAGACGGCTCGGTCAAGCCCAACCGCTCGGATGTGCCCGATCGCATCCTCCGGCGCGTTGCCACACCAATTCCGGCCTACTCGATCGGACTCGTGCCGCTAGTCGAAACGGTTCACGATCGCTTGACGATCGAAGTTCGGCGCGGCTGCACTCGCGGCTGTCGGTTTTGCCAGCCGGGAATGCTGACTCGTCCGGCGCGGGATGTCGAACCCGATCGCGTCGTCGAATCGATCGAGCAGGGAATGCGAGCCACAGGCTACAGCGAATTTTCGCTGCTCTCGCTGAGTTGTTCGGACTATCTCGCCTTGCCCGCAGTGGGCATCGAAATTCGCAATCGGCTCCGCGAAGAAAATATCGGCTTGACGTTACCCAGTCAGCGGGTCGATCGATTTGACGAAACGATCGCCAACGTGATCGGCGGCGCCCAGATCGACGGCTACGCCCATATCAACGAGGATGCCCTCCGCCTCCTCCGGCTGGACATCTACCTCCAGCTCAAGGTGCCAGACGAGATGGAGTTCCACGGCTGGGTACAGATCAAGCAGCTCGACTCGGAGGGCGACACCGGCTGTTCCTACGGGGGCGCGGACGCGACCGAAGTCACCCTCGGCGCGGAAGACATCCCGGTCAGCTGGGGCGTCGGTGAAATACGCCTTACGGTGACGGCCAAGTTCACCTTCAACACCGGGCCTTTCAAGCTGCGCGGCATGGGTGGCAGC
>JAAUTJ010000087.1 GCA_012031475.1 Leptolyngbyaceae cyanobacterium SM1_3_5
CGCTGGACTGCTTTGAAGGTGGGAATGCCGTCGATTTCGACTAGCTTGTAAACGCCATTCACGGGAGTTCCCGTGACAAGGCGGGTTCCAAGTCCGTAGCCGTCGATCGAGGCTCCGGCTGTTTGGAGGCGATCGATTTCGTATTCATCGAGATCGCCGCTGGCAAAAATTGTTACGTCCGGCAGCAGTTCGCGCACCTGTTGCGACTGAGAGACGAGATCGCCAGAGTCGAGGCGGACGCCCGTAAGCTGCATTTCGCCGGACTGGATTCGATCGCGCAGTCGTCTTGCTGCCTCGATCGAATCGTAAGTGTCAATCAGCAAGGGCGCACCGGGGAAGTAGCGGTGAAAGGCGGTGAATGCTTGGTCTTCGCTGCCTTCGATCGCGCCCAGCGCCATGACTAAAGCGTGTGCCATTGTGCCGCTCGGTTTCTGGCCGAGTTGGAGGGCGGCGAGTACGTTGGAAGTCGCATCGAGTCCCGCTGCGAGGCTGGCGCGGGCTGCCCAGAGCGAAGCTTGCGGACTGAAGGCGCGGCGGGTTCCAAATTCGAGCAGGGTGGCGCGATCGCCCGCTGTGTCGCGCAGTCTGGCCGATCGCGTTGCCACCAAGGTCTGATAGTTGAGCGTGTTGAGCAAATAGGTTTCGACGATTTGCGCCTGCCACAGCGGAGCCTCGATTCGCAGCAGCGGCTCGTTGGCGAAAATCGGCGTTCCTTCGGGAACTGCCCAAACGTCTCCCGTAAAGCGCCCGGCTTGCAGCACTTGCCAAAAGGCGGCGGGCGCGTGATCAAAAATTCCGGTTGCCTGCAATTGCTGAATCTGCGACTCGCTAAAGCGAAACTGCTCTAGATAGTCCAACGCCTGAGCGAGTCCCATCGCGACCAAGTAGCCGAAGCGATCGGGCAGACGGCGCACAAATAGCTCGAAGCTGGCGCGGCGCTGGTCGAGCTTTTCACCGACATAGCAAGCGGCCATCGTCAGTTGATACAAATCGGTGAGCAGGCTGTAGTCGGGCGGGGAGATGTCGAGTGGCATTACCGCAGATCGAGGAGGTAGTTATAGTTATACTAACCAAAACTCGATCGCGCAACAGCGAGTTAAGCGGAGAATTCGATCGAGTTTCCTGCCTCTTTTACAGGCTAGAGCCGCAAAAAGCCGCTAGAATTCCGATCTGTGCATTGTGCAGTCAATCTTTTAATGTTGAAATTAACCAAAAATTATTGAGAGAGGGCGATCGATCCGCCATCAGCCGCATCGATCGCCCCTCAAAACTGTCTACTCAAACCGCAGATAGCGCACGAGCAAACTAATCACATCACCGGGATCGGGCACAATGTTGAGCGGTTCATTCAGGCTGAGCGGTTCTGCCCATTCGATCGCCTGCGCGTAGCCCGCTTGCTCTAAACGGCGCGTCGTGAACTGCACAATTTGCGGCGTCCCGATCAGGATGTGCTTGATTGGGGTGCGGTTGTCGCCGGGAATTTTGGCGATCGATCGAATCTGTGACGTAGGGGAATCTGAACGCTCATTTGAGCGCGAATCATTGGTATTCATGGGTTTTCCTGTTTTGTGTAGTTGAGGAAAGCCCAAAAGCCTAGCCACCCCAGATGTCAAAGCAAGACAATCGGGGCGGCTAGGAGGGTAAAATCTCCATAGCCCGCTTAGACTGCTCTATCAGTTTGACGGGTCAGCGGCTCGAAGTCTGCTGGAACAGCTTCGGGTCGCGTGGCTAGACCACTGGGCATCTAGCAAGTGAGACAAGCCTGCCACCAAAAGCGGCATTAGGAAGAAACGTTAGCGGATTTATTTGGAGTTGTCAACAGGGTGTTTTTGGGGTGTGGGGCGATTTTGTCTCGCAACCTACGGGCAGACCAAAACAGATTTATTGATTCATTTGCTACCAGAAACCTAGGAAAACTACTGAGGCTTGCCACATCGTCCGAATGGATGTAGCATAAAGCATACAAAAATCTGTATGTTTACTGGAAGCAAAATTTAGCAGGCCGATCGCATCTCAAGCATATTTGTTACAAAATCTTAGGGGCGCAAAAATAGCCTTACTTTCATAATCTCCTGGGGAATTCTTTTAATGAAGAAATTTCTTTGAGAGGATTAGGTGAAAATCGTGCAGATTACACGTTGGCTGTATCGGTCTAGAGTTCAACAGAAAATTACCTTGGGTTACGCAATATCACTAGGAGTTGCATTGTTCGGAACAGGGCTTGGGATTGTGTTAACCGATGTTCAACAGCAACGGGCAGACGCGCTGGGTGAAGACGCGCTAGAAGAACTCAACCTGATCACACAGTTGCAGATCGAATTGCTGCAAACACTGAACTATCAAGCGCAGATGAAAGAACTGCCCTCTGATCTTGGTGAACGGCAGGAGCAGTATGCAGAATGGCAAAAACACTACCGTCTGTTTCGTCAAAATTGGGAGCAGTTCAAGTCAACGGAAGGCGGCACAAAAGGCCAGGAAGAGATTGAGCGAGAGGGCGAAATTGAAGCGGTTATTGCTTTTTTGGAAAAGTATGAGGGCGTTCCAGAAGGGTATATGCAAACCTTCGATCGCCTGCTGCCCCGCCTTGAACAAAGGATTCTCACTCGCGAAGACAGTGCCAGCTTCAAAGCAGACCTAGCCCAGCTAGAGCAAAGCGACTTGATTCAGCGGGTGAATGATTTTTCAGAAGAACTATCCGCACTCACTGCCATCACGGTGGAAGAATATGAGGCAGCACAAGTTGCAATTAACACGAGCGATCGCCTGCGCTTACAGGTGATTGGCGTCAGTATGGCGGGGTCAGTGGCGATCGCGATCGTGCTGTCGATTCTGACCAGTCGGGCAATTGCTCAACCGATCCAATCACTCACCCAAATCGCCCAACAGTCGATTAACGAATCTAATTTTGATCTTCAAGCAACCGTCACCACAAAAGATGAAATTGGGACGCTTGCAGCATCTTTCAATCAACTGATTGCCTCTGTTAAGCGACTGCTAGAAGAACAACAGTTTTATAGCCAAGCGTTAGAAACGAAAGTTGCTGAGCGGACTCAAGAACTCAGCGACAAAGCAATTCAACTTCAAGACCTTCTAGAAAAGCTTCATCAAAGCCAGCTACAAATGATTCAAAGCGAGAAGATGTCTTCTCTAGGGCAGTTGGTGGCGGGAGTCGCTCACGAAATTAATAATCCCGTCAGCTTCATCTATGGCAACTTATCCTATGTGCAGGACTATACTGATAACTTGCTGAAGTTTGTCCACCTTTACCAAACGCAATTTCCCCATCCCGGAGCCGAGATTGAGAAAGAGGCGGAGGAAATTGAACTGGAGTTTCTGCGGACAGATTTGCCCAAAATTCTCAATTCAATGAAAATTGGTGCCGAGCGCATTCGTCAGATTGTGCTGTCGCTCCGCAACTTTTCGTGGACGGATGCAGCCGAATTTAAAGCGGTGGACATTCACGAATGTCTTGACAACACGCTGCTGATTTTGGGACATCGCTTGAAAGCAAAACCAGAACAGCCAAAAATTGAAGTGATTCGAGACTATGGCACATTGCCGCTGGTGGAGTGTTATGGCGGGCAACTCAATCAGGTGTTCATGAATCTTTTGGTCAATGCGATCGATGCTCTGGATGAACACAGTGCCACAAGAACCTATCAGGAACTCGAAGCAAACCCTAGCCGAATCACCATTCATACCGCTGCTGCCAGTCCACAGTGGATCAGCATTGCGATCGCAGACAACGGATCTGGCATTCCTGAAGCGATTCAGAAACAAATTTTCAACCCGTTTTTCACTACAAAACCTGCGGGTCGAGGAACAGGCATGGGATTGGCGATCAGCTATCAAATTATTATTGAAAAACACAGCGGCAGGCTGGAATGCTTTTCCACACCGGAAGGCGGAACGGAGTTTGTCATCCATGTTCCGGTACAGCAGCAATTTCCTGATGCAGCTACCAAAAATCAGTCGAACAAGCCAAACTTCTAAACTCATTCTACTGATTGACTCTATCTTTCAACTAGCAGTGGCTATGTCTGCGTATCCCTGGCATTCCCCAAGGCATTTGCTTCTCAGCCAATCCTTCCAACTCGCTGCATCCGGTTGACACCGACTCAGGAAAGCTCGACCTTCGCCTGAGAGCAAACAACGTGCTGGACGGGATTCCAGATTTAGGCTTCCAGTTACCGCCTTTGATTCCCGCTTTACGGATTGAGGGTCAGTTGCTACCGTAGGGAATAGGCTGTCACTCCCTCACTAGGAATTACACCTGCATGGATATCAAGTTGTCAAGGTTCCTCCCATTGCTGGGCTTTCCTTCCCCCTCATCCCTGAGTATTGCTGCTCATTTTGAGGGGACGAATCGCACCCGCGCCTTTAGGCCAAGGAGGATGTCAACGATCCTGGCTTTAGTCCCCCTAAGATTGAGTCAAGCGCCAAGATCGCTTTTCTCGATCTGGAGTTCCTGCTCGTGGCGCATCAAGTCGCGGTGTCGAAGCTGCGGCACCACATCTGCGCTTTCATTCGTCCCTTTAGATAGCTACAGGTTGCCTACCTATGTCTCATGTCGATCCCAGTCAGACCCCCATGCTGACGAACGTTTCTGCTGCCAAAGCACGGGCGCAACGGCATTACCAGCGGGCGATCGAGCAGCTTAAAATGCGAAAAACAGGTGAGGCAGTGCAAGAGTTGCAAGGTGCGATCGAAGCTGACCCCACCACAAGCGATTACCACGCACTGCTCGCGAAAATCCACCTGGACAAAGGACTCACCAGTCTCGCCAAACTCAATCTGCGGCAGGCACTCAAGCTCAATCCTAAAGATTCCCTTGCCCAAGAGTGTCAGAAAAAGCTGGACGCGCAAGCCGCGCCTGTCACGCCGCCACCCGCTTCGGACTTTGGGACGCGCCTCAAAAACCTGCTCAATCGCAAACTGTGACGGCTCAAAATTACATTTATTTCATCCGCCTGATCCACTTTGGGTAGATCCAGAACCGATTGAAAATAATCGCAGGGATTACTACGCCAAACTGCAAGCGCGACAAAAACTACCATCGGATTTTTTCTAAGTCTCGCAAGCTATCAATTTGTTTGTGAGATTTAAGGCAGCCACCGCATTTTCTACAGGGATTTGCGCTGAACAGCAACCCATTATGATATGAAAAAACCTGTGCTGCCCCTAGAAAAGACAGCACAAGAATTCAGGGTTGAGTTCTGACTTTAAGACGAGTGTTTCTTTTCTTACCCGACTTTTGTCTTTCTTCTTTTCACTGTCATTGCCCGCTGCAACTGCAATCGCCGTTTTGCTTTCTTTGCAGCCTTCTTAGAAGTCTTCTTGGTCGATGAACTCAGGTTTCCAAAGGCATTTGCTGCTGAAGTTTTGGTGTTTGCGATCGCGACTTTTGTGGCATCGATCGCTTCTTCAGCTTGACGGTTCGCCTTTTTGCTCGTTTTTTTAGCCGTATCGATCGTTTCGGCTGTTGTCTGCACTTTGTCCTGCACAGCTTCCGCTACAGGCTGGGCGGTGGCGGAAGCTGCAAGGGCTTCGATCGCCGCTTGCGGATTTGCAGCAGCCTCCAAAATCGACAGGTCTGCGGCATTCACCGCATCTTTAACCACATCAACCACGCCGTCTAGCCGATCGCCCACGCCGTCTGGAACATTTTTTCCAACCGTTGCGCCGACTGCACCGCCCAAAGCTGCACCAACGGCAGCACCCGCTCGCCCTGCAACGGCATTGCCGATCGTAGCTCCCACAATCGCTCCTGCCGCTCCAACTCCCGTGTCCAAAACGGCAGAATTAGAATGCTTTTTCTTTTGCTTTTTCGCGTCTGACTTGCGCGATCGCTTTTCTTTCTTGCTCATCTTCGGTCTCCCAACGATTGATTTTGTGCTGCTTCAGGCCAAACGGAATTCAGGTGATCGATCGGCTTTCATCCAAGGTTCGATCGAGTCGCCTAGGCGCTTGGCTAACGCTTCTCGCTCTGCAACTGAAGCAAGTAGATTCCTGAGCGTACTGCTTTAGAGAGCTTCCAGTCCTCTAGCTTAAGGCTCAATTAAGGTTGAATTAAAGCGCAGTTTTTCCCTCACCGTTTTTGTGGCAAAACTGCGCGGCAGGGCTTGACATTCTTGAAACTTTATGTGCTGCCCGCCGTCACAAAGAGAGTAGGCGTTAAACGCGATCGCAGATTCGGCAAGATCTGGCCTTTTTCCGCTGCTTCTGTCAAAAAACTGAGTTTTGAAGTGTTTTTCACAGAGCAGGAACTAACCACAGCCAGGTTTGTCAAATTACTCAGCACTACGTTAAATTACGCAACCATTCTGGAGAATTGGATAAATGGCTACTTCGCATTCCTGGCAGTCGGGAACTGCCTTGCTGATGGCGCTTGGCATTACGACCGGAGCCGTTGCACCGCTGATTGCCCTGCCTGCCCAAGCCCAAACCGCTTTTTCTGACGTGCAGTCGAACTACTGGGCAGCAGAATTTATCGACGAACTATCCGATCGCGGCGTGATTCGCGGCTTCCCGGATGGCTCATTTCGTCCGAATGATCCGGTGACGCGGGCGCAGTTTGCGGCGATGCTGCGGCAAGCGTTCGATCGCAACCCGACGCGCAACGCCGTCAACTTCCGCGACGTGCCGAGTGACTACTGGGCATTCAGCGCCATTCAAGAAGCCTACACGACCGGATTTTTGAGCGGCTACCCGAACAACGTCTTTCAACCGGGACAAAACATTCCCCGCGAACAGGTTCTCGTTTCGCTCAGCAGCGGCTTAAACTACACCGTGAACGGTTCGTCTGCAACTGCCGTCTCGGTTTATCGCGATGCCAGTTCGATCTCGAACTTCGCCGTCAACGGAGTCGCTGCCGCCACGCAAAAGCAAATCGTGGTGAACTACCCAAACGTCGAGTTCCTCAGCCCCAACCGCAGCGCGACTCGTGCGGAAGTGGCCGCCTTCATCTATCAGGCACTCGTCAGCACGGGACAGGTCGCCTCGGTCGATTTCGCCCTACATCGTCGGTCAAGTGGCCGATGCCCACCCCGCCCACCCAAACCGTCCAGATTCCACGCGGCACGGTTCTCCCCGTTCGCTATGCCGATGATGCCGACAAGATCTACATCTCGCCGGAAGAACCCGAACCCGTTCCCGTGACGCTGACGATCGATCGCGATGTTGTCTCGCAATCCGGCGCGGTTCTGATCCCGGTCAACAGTCAGGTCGTCGGTGAACTGCGTCCGGTCAACGGTGGCGTCCAGTTCTTCGCTCGCGAAATCGTCCTGACCAACAACCGCCGCCTCAGCATCAACGCTTCCTCGCAGGTTGTCACCACGACTGAAACGATCCGCAGAGGTGCAAACGCAGGCCGGATCATCTCCGGTGCTGCCCTCGGTGCTGCTGCTGCCGCTGCGATCGCAGGCGTGACAGGCGATGATGCGATCGCCACCGAAGAAGTTTTGGGCGGCACAGTGGCCGGAACCTTGCTGAGCATCTTCTTCGGACGCGATCGCGCCACGCTCTACGTGATCAATCCAGATGACGATCTGGACTTGACGCTGAATGCGCCGCTGACGCTGCAATAGGGTGTCGGATGTCGGGTGTCGGCTTTAGCTGGCATCTGACCTAAATTCAATGTTGCCTTGGCGGAGAATTTTCCAGCCGTCGATCGACCATTGAACGACGGTGGAAGGAAGGCCGCTCGGTGGTGGATTTGCGAAACCAGAACGCTCCAATCGATCGATTTCGGACGGTTGGAGCGTTTTCACGTTCGGAAATTGTGCGTTGATTTGAGCAAAATCTAGGAGCGCAGGTTCGCCCGATCGATTGACGCTCGTGGTTGCCAGTACACCCGTCTGGGCGAGCAGATGCCGAGCGATCGGATGGTTGGGGACGCGCAGGCCAACGCTGGTCGGGTCGATCGGATTGATGGCGGGCGGCAGGCGATCGCTGGCGGGCAAAACGAGCGTCACGGCTCCCGGCCAGTAGCGATCGGCGGCTCGCTGCCACTGCGGTTCAAGCGGATGGACAGGCGACTGCACAAACGGCCACAGGTCAGCCGCAGTTGCGCCCATCAAAATCAGCGGCTTGGTTTGGCTGCGCTGTTTGGCGGCAAAAATCAGTTCGGCTCGATCGGGTCGGACGGCAAGGGCGGGAACGGTGTCAGTCGGAAAGCTCAGCAGACAGTCGCCCTGTTGAGATGCCGCAATCCATTCAGCCAGTGACACTTGGGGCATGAAACAAACTTAAAAACCGCTTCACCGATTGTAGAAGCGATCGCCTTCTGCAAGCTGACCCAATCGGATTCGATCGACGCTAGTAGCCAACGTAGTCCGAGGCGAGGAGCGTGGAAAAATCGGCGGGTTTGCCGTCTCGCTGGCGGCGCAATTCGAGGCGATGCCGCCAATCGCGAATGGCCGAAGCAGTGCGCGAAATCGGCGGGACATAGCCATCACCCGACGCTTCATCCTCGATCGATCGATGGCGTGTCGTGTGCATACACTCGGCCAAGTTGTCCAGATGTGCCTCTAAGTCGAGGGCACGTTGAACTTGGGCAACGGACTGGTAGCGATCGCGGGGCGAGATTTTGATCATCTTCGTCAAAACCTTGCCAAAGTGGTCGCTCACCTGCACCATGCCTTGCCAAGCAATTTCACCCGTTGCGGCATCGTAGTCAAACTCCATTGGAGTGCGTCCAGTCAGCAAATAGAGGCAGGTGACACCGATCGCGTAGATGTCGCTGGCATAGATCGGACGCAGGGCAAGCTGTTCCGGCGGAGCAAAACCGACTGTGCCCACAAAATGCGTCGTCGGAACTTTTTGGCTGCCTTCGCCCAGTTCGGCAATTTGTTCTTTGACGGCTCCAAAATCGATCAAAACCAGGCGATTGTCGTCCTGACAGCGAATGATATTGGGCGGCTTGATGTCGCGATGAATGACTTGATTTTGATGAATGTAGTCTACGACCGGAAGAATTTCGTGCAAAAAGCGCTTAGCCGCAAAGTTCCGACTGAGGGCCGTGATTTTTGATTTCTTTGACCAAGGTGGAGCCGCGCACATATTCCTGCACGAGATAAAACTCACCATTCCGCTGGAAGTAGTCGAGCAGTTGGGGAATTTGGGCATGGCTGCCAAGCTGACTGAGCGTTTTGGCTTCGCGCTCAAATCGTTCGCAGGCTTTCTGTAGAATTACGGGATTGTGAACTTTTGGACAAAGCTGCTTGATCACGCACAGCGGCGCACTGGGCAATGTCGCATCACGAGCCAAAAAGGTTACGCCAAATCCGCCCCGTCCCAAAGCTCGAATGATCTTGTAGCGATCGCGAAAAAGCTGCTTCGAGCCGCACAGTTGGCTCAACTGCGTTTGATGCTGAGGCGAAGACCGAAGGGATGACAGCGTTGCCACAGAGCCGTGCGATGGGGAGGTAGAGGGGATTTGATTACCCTAGGCTAATACTAACGCGAGGCTGACGTTTCCAGTACGATCGCGCATGGAGTTCTAACATTAGGTAGATTATTTTGTCACTGCAAAAAACAAAAGCAGTCGTTTTCGGGAGGCTGCGATCAGTTTGGCAGCAGGCAAGGATGATTGGGTAGCAGAGTCGATCGAGCTTTCCGTATTATTACGGTTTTGTAAAGATATTCTAAAACGGTGGTCGTTGTGAGTTTTCAAAGTGGATTTTCAAGTGCTTTTTTTTCAAGTGCTTTCTTTGACCGTAATTTGACGCACAGAAAATTGATGCGTAGGAAGTAACGGCTTGGGCAGAATTGCAAACAATTTGACGATCGCAACGAATTAAGCGAGCCGTCGCGGTATCGATCGCCACAAGTCGGGCATCCTATCGGCGTTGGTTTGTTACTGCCATGACATTCATGCCACCGCTGCGATCGAACATGCCACCGCTGACCGACGAGGGGAGCAGTCAGCCGCTCAACCTCGACTCGACGCTAGCTGCCCTGACGCTGCATCAGTTTCAGGTCGAGTCAACCTGCAACGGGCGCGAGCTAGCCCAACGATTTGAGCAGCAGCCGACCATACCGGGCGTGATTGTCACGACGCAAGGTCAGTTTTGCGGCATGATTTCGCGATCGCGCTGGCTGGAATTTCTTCTACGTCCGGGCGGCATGGAAATGGCAATGATGCAGCCGATCGCCGTTTTGCACAGCTACGCTCGCCGTTCCAGCTTGATTTTGCCGCACACGATGCCGATTTTGGCGGCGGCACAGCGGGCACTGAGGCGCGATCGCGACCAGCAGGCAGAACCGATCGTCGTGCAGTTTGACGCGCAAACCTTTCGGCTGCTGGATGTGCATGAACTTAACATTGCTCACTGGCTCTTGCGCGGAATCGAAATGCAGGTGCGCTGTGAACGAATGCAGATGCAGATGATTCAGATCGAAAAGATGGCGAACTTGGGGCGACTGGTCGATGGCGTGGCGCATGAAATTCTCGATCCGGTCGGCTTTATTTGGGGCAATTTGACGCATGTTTCGAGCTATGCCGAACAGCTTTTGCAGCTTATCCAGGCGTATGAAGAAGGCCAGCCCAAAGAAGCGATCGCCCAACTGCGCGAAGCAATCGAACTGGATTATTTGCGAGAGGATTTACCCCGATCGATCGCCAGCATCAAAACGGGAGCCGATCGCCTCAAAATTCTCGCTGCCAGTCTCCAAAACTTTTGTCATGTCGATCAGGTTTATCCAAAACCTGCCGATCTACATGAGTGTTTAGACAGTATTTTGCTATTACTCAAAAGTCGGTTGAGCGGCACAATTCATGTGATTAAAAACTACAGCCATTTGCCGCCTGTCACCTGCTATGCCGGACAGCTTTCTCAGGTGTTTACAAATATTTTGGTCAACACGATTGAACTTTTGCTCAATCAAGCCGTACAGCGAGACGTTGCCACAATGCTGAGCAGTTCTGCGCTGCTGCCTGACCCGCCACAAATTACAATTACGACGCAGGTTCTCTGTCTGGGGTGCGATCGATCCACAATCAGCAATCAGCGCTGGGTATCCATTCGGATTGCGAATAATGGAGTGCCGCTAACGCCCAATCAATATCAACAAATCCTCGATTCATTCTCGATCGAACAGCGCAGCCTGAAAGAAACAAGCCTCGCTTTAAGCTATCAAATTGTGACGGCAAAACATGCAGGCCAGTTAAAGCTGAACGATCGTGGTACAGAATTTGAAATTTTGCTGCCGCTCACCTAAGTTGTTAAAGAATTTGCAATTTTGGGCATTCTGCTACTAATTGTTTCTGACGGGAAAGAATCAGGTGCAGTGGATTGACTTTCAGCAAACGATCGAGCAGCGATCGAGCAGAGAACAGCTTGATACAGAACAGAACAAAGCGCGAAATTTCAATCTTCAAGGTCACGCTTTGGTTAGAGGCGTTGCGGGTTCTGGTAAGTCGTTGGTGTTGAGAAATCGAGCCGATAAAATGATTGAAGAAAAGCTCGATCGCGTCCTGGTTTTGTCCTACAATCGCTTCATGAAAGGCTGGATCGAATCAGCACTGGCTGCAAAAGGATTGAACGTTGAATGCAGCACGTTTCATCAGTGGAGCTATCAAAATTAGGTTATGAGTATCGATTCGATCGCGATGCTGATCTCCGACAGAAATCATCGATCTGGCTGTAACTTCCAATCTGAACTATGACGCGATT
>JAAUTJ010000088.1 GCA_012031475.1 Leptolyngbyaceae cyanobacterium SM1_3_5
TTGTGCGGCGGTGGTCACGCGGGCGCTCCGTGCGGAAGAGAGCGCAAGGGTAGTCGGATCAGGCGGCGGGGTGTGGGCCGGTGGGCTGCGCGGGATCGTGGCTGGCGGGTTGTGAGTGGGGCTGGGAGCGATCGTCTTTGGTGAACTTCTCGCTAGGGTTAAATCTGGTGTAATGAAAGCGGAATTCGGCGACGGTGACAATGGAGAACCTGAAGATTCGATTGGCGATCGAAGCGATTTACCTGCGATCGTGGAAATTTATAATATGTCGATTCCGTCTCGGCTGGCAACAGCAGATTTGATGCCGATTGCAGTGGACGATCGCCGCGCTTGGTTTGCCGAACATTCACCGGATTTTCGTCCGCTGTGGGTGCTGGAAATTGACGAAGAAATTGCCGCTTGGATTGCGCTCAATTCATTTTATGGCGGACGTGCGGCTTACAATGCAACCGCAGAAGTCAGCATTTATATCGCACCAAACTATCAGCGTCGGGGTTATGGTTCGCTGCTCATGAAGCATGTAATTGGCGAGTGCGATCGCCTCAAAATTACAACCCTACTTGCCTTTTGTTTCGATCACAATGTCAGCAGCATTCGCTTATTTGAACGCTTCGGATTTGTACAGCGTGGTCATCTCCCCCGAAATTGCAATTTTGGATGGTGAAAAGCGAGGATTGAGCATTCTAATGTTGAAGCTTGATTCAGTTTTGATGTCGCTTGACGGTGACAAAACGATCGCCGCTGTGATCTCGCTGGAGTCATGTCAGGCCGACAAGAGAAACGTTCTCGGCTGAGCAAGCTCTAAGTTGTAGTAGCTGCGATACCACCTTACAAACTCAGGAATACCTGCTTCGATCGACACCTTCGGCACAAAGCCAACTGCCTGTTGAAGGTCAGTAATATCAGCATAGGTTTCTAACACATCTCCCGGTTGCAGCGGCAGGAAATTCTTTCTAGCTGCAATGCCCAGACTGGCTTCCAATACTTCAATGAAGTGCAGCAGTTCAACAGGCTGATTGTTGCCAATGTTGTAAAGTTGATAGGGTGCAGAACTATAATTAGGATCGATCGCAGTCACCTCTGAATGGGTCTGTGGAATGCAGTCAAGTACGCGCAAAACGCCATCAACAATATCGTCGATGTAGGTAAAGTCGCGCCGCATCTTGCCATAGTTGAACACATCGATCGATCGGCCTTCAAGAATCGCTTTCGCAAAAGAAAATAGCGCCATGTCAGGACGACCCCAAGGTCCATAAACCGTAAAGAAACGCAGTCCGGTTGTCGGGATATCGTAGAGATGGCTGTAGGTATGTGCCATCAGTTCATTTGCTTTTTTCGTGGCGGCATACAGGCTGATTGGATGATCAACCGACTGATCGATCGAAAAGGGAATGGTGCGATTCGCTCCATAAACTGAGCTAGAAGAAGCGTAAACAAGATGCTGGACTTGCTGCCGCCGACAGCCTTCTAGGATATGTAGAAATCCGACTACATTGCTGTCAACGTAGGTGTGAGGATTTTGAATTGAATAGCGAACGCCTGCTTGCGCCGCTAGATGGACGACGCGATCGAACTGGTGCTGAGCAAATAGATCTTCCATCCTTTGACGATCGGCCAGGTCAAGCTTGTGAAACTCAAAGTTCGATCGATCGAGTTGTGTCAGGCGACTCAGCTTCAAATTCACGTCATAGTAGTCGTTTAAGTTGTCAAGTCCAACAACGGTTTCGCCGCGATCGAGCAGCGCTTGAGCAACATGAAAACCGATGAATCCGGCGGCTCCAGTGACTAGAATTTTTGACATAATTTGACTCCTTTTTGGCGCGAATTAAGCGAAGTTTAAGGCTTGAATCACAGGTGAATAATTGGCGGTGGGATAGTGCAGGACGCTCAAAGTTCCGGGCTGCACCTGCAATCGATCGTGATGGTTTGGATTGAGGCCAATCGCTTCACCCAAAGCTTGTTGAATCTCTCTGGTTTGAGCGACCACTAACCCGGTGATCAGTTCGGACGAGTAGCTAGATTTTGTAGCGATCGTGCGCTGCCAGTTGAGCAAAGAATGCGCTGCATTGCTTTGAATTCCGACAGTTTTGGGATGATGGCACAAAACTTGAGCAGCTAGATTTTGTGCGATATCTGAGACACTAGTGAGGCTAAAATCGATCGCCGTATTTTTCAATCGTTCCGACAAGCAAACGGCAGAAGATAAGGGAGATTCGACAGGCAACAGCAGCAGCCGTATGCCTTGCTTGCCCTCTTTCAGTTTTGGCAAGGCTTCACCAATCGGTGCCGTTAGATTGAGCGTTTCTAACTGTGCAGTTTCGCTTGAAAAGTTGAGGATGCTGATCCCGCAGTTGGACTGTTGGAGGCTGTGAAAACGAGCAGGTGCAAGTTCGATCGCCGTGCTAATCAAAGCGCGATTTGTGCCGCCGTGACTGACAATTACGATCGTTTGTCCCCGATGACGCGGTAAGATTTCCTGCCAGAATTGTCGAGTGCGATCGAACAAATCTAGAACCGGATAGCTGTGGGTTTGTGTGACAACGGCGATCGATCCGGTTGCGTCAGCATCTCGCGATTGCAGGCGAAACTCATGCGGTTGCTGCTTCCAGCACTGATAGGTTTCTGGCTCGGTTTGCTGCACATCTCGATACGATCGCCCTTCCCAATTTGACATTTCAATTTCGCGCAAACTGGGGTGAACTTCCAAGTGTTTTGGTCGGTCATAAAACTCTTCTAGTAGCGCATTCACGGTTTGTTGAACGCGCTTCAAGGGACTGCTGTAAATTGCGTCGATCGATCGGTCGCTCAAAAGTTGCCCAACCTGACAAGCGGTATCATATCCTTGTTCGGTTAATACCGATGCATCGGAACTGCCCTGATAGAGTTTGAGTTGATTAAAGGTGCTGCGTCCGTGTCGAATCAGAATGACGCGAGTGTTGAAATTAGATGGCGATCGCATTATTACCTCCGTAATTGCTGTAGCGTTTGCTGTCGATTGAATAAACGTTTGACTGAAGCTGATATAGTTTGGCGTATCGCCCTTTTAGACTGATCAATTCCTGATGCGTTCCCTGCTCCAAAACTTCACCGTCTTCGACATAGAGGATGCGATTAGCCTGTTGAGTAATGTGCAGATTGTGTGAAACGGTAAATGTCGTACAGCCTCGCGTTAAACGGTCTAGTGCTTCGCTCACCGATCGCTCGCTGTGATTGTCTAATCCTGTTGTTGGTTCATCGAGAATGACGATTGGGGCGTGACGAATGGCAGCACGAGCGATCGCAATTCGCTGGCGTTGTCCACCGGAAAGTGTTGCGCCGCGTTCGCCTAAAACAGTGTCATAACCTTGCGGTAATCTCAAGATAAATTCGTGGGCGTTTGCCAGTTTTGCTGCCGATTCGATGTCAGCTTGAGTTGCACCCAGGCGACCATAAGCGATATTTTCACGCACGGTGGAAGCAAACAGAATGCTCTCTTGCAGAACAACGCTGACCTGTTGCCGGAGTGAATCTACTTTGTATTCGCGCAGGTCGTGCCCGTCGATCGAAATCGAGCCTTCGATCGGGTCATAGAAGCGCAAAAGTAAGTTGATTAGCGTCGATTTGCCGCTGCCCGACGGTCCCACCAGCGCAATTCGTTCTCCCGGTTTTGCTTCAAAATTAATGTTGTGCAGTTTGCCACCCGAAATTGCGGGATCGGCATCGTAAGCGAAACTGACGCGATCGAATCGAACCGCGCCTCTGAACGGGGGAGCTTCGATCGCGCCTCGCGAATCTTGAATGTCCGAAATCGTATCGAGAACGTCAATGACTCGTTCACCAGAGGCAGTTGCTTTAGCAATTTGTCCGGTGTATTTGGCAAGTTGACGAATTGGCTTGAAGGCGGTTTTCAAATAGGTAATGAAGATTAATAAATCTCCGGGTGTGACTGCGCCTTGCAGCACAAGCTGAACCCCTTTCCACAGCACCAGCGCAACCGCAACTGTGACTAAAACTTCCATTGTTCGCTCCAGTCCAGCACTCAGCTTTTGCGCCGAAGCATCGTCCTGTAAACTCTTGCGATTGTGATTGGAAAAAGTGTCTTCCAGCAAATTTTGCAACGACAATGCCTGCACGACTTTGATTGCGCCGATCGCTTCTGCTGCCGTTGCCGCCATTGCCCCTTCGCGCTTGCGCTGTCTGCGAACTACTTCGCGAATTTGGCGCGAGGCGCGAGTCGTCGAGAAAATGAACAGCGGGAAAATCGCGATCGCAATCACGGCCATTTCCCAGTGCAGCCAAAACATCACTGCCACCATGCCCACCAAGGTCAGCGAACTTGCCAGCAGCGGCAGCAGCGCCATCACGGTCACTTCCCGCAGTCGGGTGATGTCCTGTGTGACGCGAGCAATCAGGTCGCCCGTTTTTGCCTGCGTGTGAAACGACATCGACAGACGTTGCAGGTGGCTGTAGAGGTCGCCGCGCACCTCGGTCATCACGTGCGAAGCTGCAACCGCCATGCCCGCCGTACTCGAATAAGCTGCCGCGCCGCGCAAGACGGCCAGCCCGATCGATCCCACTGTTAGCAGGCTCAGCAGCACGATCGAGGAAACGGTTCCCAGGAAGGGCAGAACGATCGCGCTTCGATCAACTCCAGGCAGCAAAATGTGATCAAAAATAATCTTCAGCGGCCAAGGCTCTAGCAGGCGCAGCAGCGTTTCAGCCATCAGTGCCAGAAACGAAAAAATCAGCAGCGATCGCTGTTTTTGAATCTGCGGCGCAAACCGTCTGAGGATGCGTTCCATCCCTGGCAACGTTTCTTTTAGGCTTGCAGTGTTTTTCATGGCTCGATTCAAGTGTGTGACTCTATCTTCACAATTGTCAATGAATCCACAATGAACCGTTGATGAGAAAGCCTTCATGCTCGCAAGCAAGTAGGGTCGCAAGCAGGCAGGCGGGCGATCGCGCCACAATAAAAGCAGCAATTCTCTATCGCTTGGCGAATAATGACGGCTCAATCCTCAATTCCAAAATCCATTCCATCTGGCCGACGAGTGCCGCCGCTCGAAAATGGCGATCGCCTGACGCAAATTGAATTTGAGCAGCGCTACAGTGCCATGCCCGATGTCAAAAAAGCAGAACTGATTGAAGGAGTTGTGTACATGGCATCGCCGCTACGATTTAAACCTCATGCTGAACCACATGGCAATCTAATGACTTGGCTGGGAGTGTATAAAACCTTCACGCCAAATGTCAGATTAGGTGATAACCCGACTGTGCGGCTTGATCTTGATAACCAGCCTCAACCTGATGCTTTACTGTTAATTGATGCGGCTGGGGGGCGATCGTTTATTGATGAAGATGGCTACATTGCTGGAGCGCCAGAGTTTGTGGCAGAAGTGTCAGCAAGCAGCGCTTCGATCGATTTGGGCGATAAGAAACGTGCCTATCGTCGCAATGGCATTCAGGAATATTTGGTTTGGCAGGTATTCGACCAAAAGATTGACTGGTTCAGCCTGCGAAACGGTTGATTATCTTTCACTACCAGTTGATGAAAATGGCATTATTCATAGCTTGATTTTTCCCGGACTGTGGCTGAAGGTGACAGCAATGCTTAACAACGAAATGTCAGAAGTTTTAGCTGTATTGCAAACAGGTTTAGCTTCAACAGAACATCAAGCCTTTGTGCAGCAGTTGGGCTAATTGAAGTGGAGGCGATCGCAGTTGCAAAAAGTACGAAACGCAAATGTCCTCACTTTTGAAGTTTGAAAAGTGAGGACAAACTATTGCTTGATAAGCCAACTTTAGCCAAGCAGGACGGTGCGCGGTTCAACCGCTGCTGTTTCTGAAGCGATCGCTTGAATTAGCTGCTGGCGCTCAGCGTTGGATAGCAATCGATCGCCTGCTTTTGCATTCATTTCTGCCTGCTGCGGTGACTTCGCACCGGGAATTGCTACAGGCTGGACAGGATGGGAAATGGCGAATTTCAAGGCTGCGGCGATCATTTCTTCACCCGGCTTGAGCGTTTGTTTCAAACGTTCAACTTTTGCCAGATCAGAAACAAGTTTGTTGCTGCTGGCTTCTGTGTCGTACCATTCCGATCGCACCGTATCCGTAAACACAGAATCAGGCGAATATTTACCGGAAAGCAAGCCCTTTTTGAGCGGACCTCGCACCAGCACGGCGATATTATGTTCCTGACAATAAGGGAAAAACTCATCCTCAGCTTTGCGATTGAGCAGCGAGTAATCCACTTCCACAACCTGACAAGAATTGTTAGCGTTAAAGCGCTTTAGCACCTTCAATTTTATCAGTTGAAATTCCGAAGCTGCGAATAGAACCTTGCTGCTTCAACAGTTCAAATCCTTCCAGGTAAACGGTCGGATCTTCGATCTTGCCTTCATGACAAAGCATAAGGTCAATGTAATCCGTTCTCAGACGGTAGAGCGAAGCGTGAGTGCAAAGCCGCACCATATCCACTGTTGTCATCGGCACAGTTTGCCCCGTGCGTCTGCCCCAGCGTCCGATTTTTGTGGCGATGTGAACGCGATCGCGCACTCCCACCAATGCCTTCCCCAATCGCTCTTCTGAAAGCCCAGCAGGAATGCCGTAAGACTCAGCCGTATCAAACAAATTGATGCCGTTATCCACCCCAGCACGAACGGTATCTAGGGCGATCGATTCATCCACTTCACCCCACTGATTACCAATGTTCCAAGTGCCCATGCCGATCGCAGAAACAACCAATCCAGTCGTACCAAAAGGTCTGTAAAGCATGGTGATTGATGAGTGAAATGAACGGTTTACTTGCTAGTTTGAACGGTGCGGTCGTGCTGCTGAGAAACATAGCGATTGATCAGTTTCTCCAGCTTGACAAGACGCTTTTCAATCCATTTTTGACTATCGGCATTGAGGAAGTTGAAGCGCTCAACGATCGGATGAATCATTTCTTCACGCCGTCGCCAACCCAGCTTTTTCAAGCGCTTCTGGAAATACTTATTTTCCACCAAATCCCACTTTTGCTGAAAGTGAATCAGGCTTTGTCGTTCCCAGTTGTCGCTCCAGCGTACCATGAAGTAAGGCAGGTCTGACCATTGCAAAGTGGGTGCAGGCGGATGAGTCAAAAACGTTACGACAGAAGCAGGTTCCAAGTAAACGCTGCCGCCCGCTTGCACCACGCTCATACAGAAATCAAGGTATTCTTTGGTGCAAGAAAAGCCTTCGTCCAAAACACCAATTCGATCGAAAAGCTCAGTCCGCACGAGCATTGAATGAAACTCAACAAATCCGGTTGGCTCACGGCGGAGGCGATCGCGCACTTCCTCAACTTTGCGATTCTGAAAATAGGTTTTTTCGTTGATTTGCCACTTGCCTTTTGCACCTTCCACTGGTGATACTGTCGGCTCACCTTTGACAAATTTGGCGTAGTCTTCCGGTGACATATAGTCCCCACCCGCACAGTGAACGATCGTATGCACCGGACGATATTGACAAACGAGCGATCCAACAACGGTTGCACCTGTTTCTTCCGTACATTTCACCAAAGCTTGTAGGCCAATCCTGGAGCGAAAATCACGTCATGTCAACAAACACAACGTATTTGCTATCGACCTGTTTTAGTCCCAGGTTTCGCGCTTGGTTGGGTGAGAGAAAGCGATCGCAGCGCATTAGCTGAAAACCATGTTTTTCTGCTGCCGTCTGTAGATATGTTCGCAGCTTTGCAGGCGAATTGTTATCAACATAAACCAGCTTGAAAGGATAATTCGTGTTTTCGTAAAGGCTTTCGATCGACTCCTGAGCAAACTGAAAGCGTTCGCGTGGAACGACAACAATGGTTACATCACAGATAGGTTCTAGAGATAACATTGGATATTTTTCCTTGTTAGCAAAGAGCTAGATCGAGGGAGGCAAATAGAGAAAACTAATTGTTAGATATACAGCTCTAGCGGCTGTGTCATTTCGATCGCCTGCCGATAAATCTGCTCCATCCATGTTTTTGTTCAACCGCAGGCGCAAGCTCAGTTAACACTTTCTCTCTAGCTGCAAGGCCAAACTGCTGACACAAATCTGGCTGGGTGATCAGTTGACGCAGCGCAACTGCAAGTTCCTTGCTAGAGAAAGGATTAATGGCAAAACCATTTACTTGATCGTCCAAAATTTCACCGATCGCATCAACCTTTGTACCCACGATCGCTTTAGCCGCCAGCATCGCTTCTAACAGCGCATTCGGACAACCATCATGAATTGATGGAATGGTGAAAATGTCCATTTGAGGCAGATAGGCCAATGCTTCTGCACGGCTGATTTTTCCCGTGATCACAATGCGATCGCTCAGGCCGCTCTCTCGCAATTCCTGCTGCCAATAGTCGCTTTCTTTGCCAACAAAATCACCCACAAACAGCAAGGTGAAATCTAAATCACGCAAAGTTAGGCAAGCATCAAGCAAATATTCGACGCCCTTTTTGTCGCGAAAGCTGCCAACTGAACCGATTACCGTACCACGCAATCGATCGGCAAGCGCAGGGGTCGGCAAATCGTCAAATTCGATCGGGCTAATCGAGTTCCAAAAAGCAGAAGAACGAGGGGCGATCGAGGGTGCTAAAACTCTCGCACGTTTCATTAGATCGCGACTGACAAAAGTTGTCCAAGCCGAGTTTTCCAGCGTCCAGGTAATTTGCCCATGTTGGGGCGGACTGAAGATATGCTTGTGCAAATCTGCCCCCGAATGCTGTTAATCACCGGAACGTCATTTTCTTTTGCTAACAGCGTAGTTAGATAGCCCATTCGTTAATGAAAAGGCATGAAATAAATCGAATTGGTGCTGCTGATGCAGAATGCTCAACTGATCGTAAATGTCGCTAAGGTAGTCTTGCTCTTTTGCAACAGTTGAACGAATAGCCGGATGAATGCGGTGAACGGTAATGCTATCTCGCTCTGTGGTTTGACAACCTGCACGGCGATATTCACCTGCGGCTGCAAGTTCGCGTTCATTCCGAAAAATGGCGCGAAATACAGCGACGTGAACCTCATAACCCAGGTTAACCAGCATTTGCGCGATGCGGTGAACTGATTCACCAACACCCCCGACATCGGGCGGAAATTCGAGCGTTGTAATACAAACTTTTTTCATGATTCAGTTCGCTGGATTGCTTGTAACTTGCTGTGCTGGTGTTAGCTCGATCGACCTACAGGCTCAGTCAAATCTGCCGTTCGCCACTCCGAATCGGGCTGCACGTTCTGTCGAACGTTTTGCCGCTGATAGTGGTTATAAACGGCTCGATTGATTGCTCGCTCGATCGGAATTAGCAGACTCTCCAGCCACACGCTATCTTTACCAAACGTAAGGCGGCGAACAAGAGGTTTGATCAGCAATTCATGTCGTCGTGCCCCAACCTTTTTGTAGCGCCTCTTGAAGTAGTCATCCTCGGTTAAATTCCATTTGTCGCGCAGATGATGCAGGCTGGCTAAATCCCAAGCATCGTTCCAGCGCAGCATAAAGTAGTATAGGTCTGACCATTTGAAATCAGGTAGCTGAACTGAACCGAACCAATCAACTAAACCCTTTTGATTTGTTTCAATTCCGATCGTATCGGTTGTCACAACCGATTCACGTTCGCTGTAGATAATACCACCTGCTTGCGTCACCACAAAGCAGAAATCAATGTGTTCACGAGTTGCCATCATGCCTTCATCCAGCAGTCCGGTTTTTTCAAAGATTTCGGTTCGCACCAACATACAGTGAAATTCCACGTAGTCGGTTTTTTTGCGGTGCAGTTTTTCAGACACTTCCGCCACTGCTTTTCCTGTTAAAGCCGCGCTTTGATAGATGTAGCGGCGGATTTGCCCATCTTTCGCTTCTGTGATGATGTAGGACTTTCCGCCTGCATTGTGAATGACTTGATGTAGCGGCTGACCAATGCAGGTCAATGGACCCACGACCGCCGCTCCAGTTTCCTCGGCACATTCTACTAGCTTGGTCAGCCAGCCTGATTTCACCAGCACATCATTCTCGATAAATACGATGTACTTGTACTCAGTTTCTGAGTTTTCCAAAAGATATTTCAAGCCGACATTTTTTTGCTTGAGTGGGGGAAATGTAGCGATCGGTTCGCAACAGCTTGAAATCTTCTTGTTGCGATCGCGCTTCCAGATAACGCCGAATTGGTTCAGGTGAACAGACATCAACATAGACCAAATCAAAGGGATAGTCTGTGTCTTGATAGATGCTTTCAAGCGACGCTTGGGTTGAGCTAAATCGCTCTCTAGGTCCTACGATTAAGGCAACTTTTGGCTGTGACATTGCTGAACTTCTCCTGTGCTTTAGATGATTTGAAATTAAGCCGCGATCGCACTTTCATTCAACAATTCCTGTAAGCGCACTGTTGATCGCGCTGCACCTTGCAAATCAAAATTGTGAGCGATCGGCGGCTGTTGCAGCGCATTTAGAACTGTTTGAGCAAGGCGATCGGGTTGAAGGTCATCGCGGTATAAAACTTGCAGTACGCCCTTTGCAGCGAGTTTTTCGGCGCGAATCGTTTGCTCGCCCGTTTGCTCTTCAGAGGCTTCTGGAAAAATCAACGATCGAACTCTGGTTCGGAGAATATTCATCGTGGTGTTGTACCCGCCCAGACTAATCGATAAATCCGCCTGTCTCATGTATTCGTTGAGATTAGCAGTATAGCGACGAACCACTACATTTTTGCTCGCTCTTTTCTGCAAGCTTTCCACCTCTTCGTCTGCCATGAACGGCCCCGTAAAAATTTGAAAAGCGTGTGGGATGTCAGCTTCTAGAATCTGGCTAACTTCTATTACTGCGTCTAACAATTCATACCCAAATCGTCCGCCGCCTGCGCTAACAACAATCATTGGTTTGTGCGGGTGCAGCGCTGTTTTGTCCTCGGCGCTTAGAGACGATCGCGCACTTTCAGCCTGAGCCACATATCCGGTGTAAAACACTTCGCAATTAAGGCGATCGACTGCGGGAAACTGCTCTTCTAATCGGACAAGTTGCGGATCGCTGTGAACCATCACCAGATCAAAATAGTGATTAATCAAATCACAAACTTTGTCACATCGCTTCTCTAAAACTTCAGGTTCAAAATTCTGGGTCATGATCAGATCTCTCAAGCTGCACACGACCTTGACAGAACGAGGGGAAGCCTTGGCGCGATCGAGCAGTGGAACCAGTTCAAACTTGAGTTTGTGTTTGCTAAAAGGGAAGCATTCAATCATTAAGCAATCGGGCTGAAACTGATCAAAGATTTCCAAAAGCCGATTCTTACGGGCTTCCTTAACCGCTTCAATCGAAGAGCCATCTGCTGCTTTCAGTTTTCCTGCTTCTTCCAAAATTGGCGGCAGGTATTGCACTTCTAGCCCTGCTGGAAATTCAAATCCGGCGATCGGTTGTCCACCATTCACAAAACAAACCTGAAATTGACTCATCAACGCACGGCTAATTTCAGCGCTTCTGACTAAATGCCCCATGCCTGCTAAATATTGACAGTAGAGCATAATCTTTTTCATCTACCTCGCCTCCGTTTTCTTGTCATTAGTTTCTCAACCTGGATTAAGCTAGATGTGAAGCATGGATGAGAAATCTTTCATAAAATTAGTGAGCGATCGTCGGCACTTTTTGAGCGATCGCTTTCACAAATTCCGCCGTCTTTTCAACACCATGCATATCAAAGTTCACGGTA